>NZ_JBXWZQ010000004.1:0-6411 GCF_059432795.1 Nitrococcus sp.
CCTTGTACCCGAGCCACGTGAGCAAGAAGTTCACCAACCAGTTCCAGGCCGCTCAGATCAACAACACGGCAGTGGGCATCGGCGGGGCGAACACCTTCAATCTCAACGGGGCGATCGTCCAGAGCCAGAGTGCCTGATCCGACCCGATTCGCAAGCCCGCGCGGCGGGAGCCTTCCGGCTCCCGCCGCTTGTTTTGTGGCCGCGTGCCGGCGCTTGCGCAGCGATGGCTGGGTGCTAATATGCGGCGCTGATCGAGGCCGCGATCGCCCGTTGCCGATGCGACACAATACGCCCGGAGCGGACAGGCGGCGCAAGGCACAACCGATCATCGGAGGTTGTAATGCCATGGCTACTGCTGCTGCTGGCCGGTGTGTTCGAAGTCTGTTGGGCGGTCGGCTTGAAGTACACCGACGGCTTCAAAGCGTTTGGTCCTTCACTTTTCGTTTTCATAACGCTTGCGATAAGCATGTGGTTGTTGTCGCTGGCCGCTCGTGCTCTGCCCATCGGCACGGCCTATGCCGTTTGGGTGGGTATTGGTGCACTCGGCGCTGCCGTGTGCGGTGCCGTGCTGTTCCGTGAGCCTGTCACCCCCGCTCGCATTGTCTTTCTCGTACTGCTGATTGTCTCGATCATCGGCCTCAAGCTCACGGCGGGAGACATCAGAGGCGGCACGTCGCTGTAACTCTCTCACGGTCAAGCCGCGAGTGCGGCGGAGTTAGCCGGGCTGGAGCCAACATCCGCCGCCGTGCGGCGGCAATAACGCTTATCCGCCGGAGAAGCGCTCCCAATCCGGTGCCGCTTGGTCTCCGGGTGGCCGCCCGGAGCCGCCGCCCCGAGGCACTGAGGTCGAAATGCCCAAATTTCCGCTGCATTGGCAGATTCTCGCGGCGCTCGTGCTGGCCGCCGCGGCCGGCTTGCTGAGCGGTACTCGAGCCGAGCTGCTCGGTGTGCCTTTGGTCAGCATGTACGGATTCATCGGCACGCTTTTCATCAACGCACTGAAAATGCTGATCGTGCCGTTGGTCATGGCGGCCATGATCACGAGCATCGCCACCATCGGATCGGCGCAGAATTTCGGCCGTTTGAGCCTGCGTACTTTGGTGTTTTACATGGTCACGACGGCGGCCGCCGTGCTGGTCGGCGTGTTGCTGATCAACTTGGTCGCCCCGGGACTTGCCGGCGGGCAGCCCGTCGGTGCGCAGCTCGGCCTGGATGCCGAGGCGGCGAAAGTCGCGCAGCAGGTGGATGCTCGGGTAGGCGAGCGCTTGTCCGATGTGCTGCTGGGCGTGGTGCCGGAAAACGTCATCGAGGCGGCACGCCGTGCGGACATGCTGGCGCTCATATTCTTCAGCCTGGTCTTCGGCTATTTCATGAACCAGCTCGAGGGTGCCCCGGGGAATACGCTGAGGGCGTTTTGGGAAGGCGTCTTCGACGTCATGCTGCGCATGACGATGTGGGTGATGCGATTCGCGCCGCTCGGTGTTTTCGGTTTGGTGGCCGACGTCGTGGCCAAAACCGGTCTGGCAGGTATCCAACCCTTGCTGGTCTTCGCGACCACCGTGCTTGCCGCGCTGGGGTTCCATATGTTCGTCACACTGCCGGCTCTGCTCCTCGCCCTGGCGCGCGTCAATCCGTGGCGATATTTCAAGGCGGTCTCACCGGCGTTGTTGACCGCCTTCTCCACGGCCTCCTCCAATGGCACGCTGCCGGTGAACATGACCTGTCTGGAGAATAACGTCGGCGTCTCCAAGAAGGTGTCGAATTTCGTCCTGCCGCTGGGCGCGACGGTGAACATGGACGGCACGGCGCTCTACGAGTGCGTCGGCGCACTGTTTCTTATCCAGGCCTACGGCCTCGATCTCACCATCGGCACGCAGGTTCTCGTCGCGGGCATGGCATTGTTGACGGCGGTGGGGGTCGCCGGCGTACCCGCGGCCTCCTTGGTGGCGATCGCCATCATCATCACCTCCGCGGGGCTGCCGGCCGAGGCCATCGGCGTGTTGTTCGTTACCGATCGGCTGCTCGACATGTGCCGCACCAGTGTGAACGTCATGGGTGACGGCGCCGTGGCGACGTTGGTCGCGCGTTGGGAAGGGCAGCGGCAGTTCAAGGTCTAGCCCGGCTCAGCGCTCGATCGTATAGATCACGTCGCCGCCACTGCCGATGCGCGAGGATTCGGTGGCGAGTTGCCAATGACTGCTCAGGGTGTATTGCAATTTCACGGTCGAGACCTGATCGAACAGACCGATGCCGTAGCTCACGTAGAGGTCGGGGGATAAATACTTTCCGACCACGAGCGCCGCGGCCTTGGGATTGCTGGCGGCGCCGGCCTCGCCGGAGCCGGTTTCGATTCCGATGGTATCGACGCCCAGGTTCTTACCGAGTTTCTTGCTCAGGAAATCGCCGCCTTTCAGGCCCAGTGCCAACGCCGCTTGTGTCAGCATCGAAGCCTCCGAATTGGAAGCACCTTGCAGGGGGCGCCCCAGGACCAGCCAGGACAGCTGCTCGGCCTGAGTCATCGACGGGTCGGAGAAGATCGTGAATTGAGGTTCTTTGAGGCGGCCGCGTACCCGGACCCCGACGGTGATATCCTCGGCCGGGTGACGGACCGCGCGCACGTCGATGCCAGGTTGGCTGATCGGCCCGCCCCCGAACAGGATGCGGCCGGTGTCGATGACCAGCCCTTGACCGTAGGCGCGATATTCACCTTCCACGATTCGCAACTCGCCACTGCCCGTGGTCGGTCCCTCCGGTCGTTGGACGATCAGCAGGCGCCCTTCGATGCGCCCCTTGAGGCCGAAGCCTTCAAAGCGCACGTGCTCGCCGAGGATGAGACGAACGCGGACATGCAGCTTGCGCGCGGCGGCCACGGCCGGCGTCTCCTCTCCCGGCGTGACGATCACCTGATCCTCGGAGACCGTCACGGCCGAAGGGGGTATCTTATGCGGGGTGATCTCGGCGCGCGGCACCGTGACTTCGCCGCTGACGGTGATGGCCGTTGCATTCAGCGATATCTGCAACGCCGGAGAGACGAATACCTGGGCATCGTCGGTATTGAATGCTTGAAAATCTTGGCCATTGATCTGCATCTCGGCGCGCGGCGCCTCGCCGCTGAGATCCGCCGTGCCGGCAACACGCAGGCTGCCTCCGCCGGATTTGGCATTGAGGTTGTAGCTGAGGCCGCCGTCGCGCTCGCCGATCACCTCCACGTTCAGTGCCGTGATGTTGAGACCGGGGGCGAGCAGCCGGGCGGAGCCGTTGGTCAGCGCGAGGCGCCCGAGCAGTGCCGGTTTGGCCAGTGTGCCCGAAATCTGCATTCGGCCCTGCAGCCGCCCGGCGATGCGCTCGATGTCAGGCGCCAGTTTGGCGAGGAAGCCGATATCGCGAATCTGCGCATGGAGCTCGCCATCCAGCGGCCGGGTGAGCAGCGGCGCATCACCGCCCGGAATCTCGGCATGCATCTGCAGGCCGCCCTGGTCGACGAACGGTAAATCGACCTGCAGCAGCAAACCCTGATTGCCGAAATCGGCACGTACAGTGGCGGGTTGGAAACGCAGCACCGAAGTGCTCTCAGTTGCTTCCTCGGTCGCCGCGAGGATTTCGCACTCGGTGGTGGTGAGCCGCACATCAGAGGCGAGTGTTTCGCCGCTGGGTTGCTGGACCTCGCCACGGGCGCTCAGCTTGCCTTTGAGCCCGACCTTGGGGGGCAGCAGCGCGGCGAAATAATCGAACGGCAAGCCATCGAGCTGAAAGGCCGCCTGCAGGTCGGCGGCGGATCTTTGTCCACGCAGGCACAGCGTGGCCTGCCCGCTGGCCCAGCACGCCTCTTCCAGCATCTGGGCTTCGGTGCTTATCCGCCCTTGCGCCGGCTGCGCCAATGTCCAGGCCGCCAGCGTCGGGTACTTGAGGCGCGCTTGGGTGAGCCGGAAAGACCAAATGGATTCTTGCAGCTCCCCCTCGAGGCGCAGGTCGAGGTCTCCGGTGCTGGTGTTCGCGGCCAGCTCGAGTTCGTGGGCCTGCGGCGTCCCTTGACCCGTGAGGCTTGCTTTGTCGAGCACGACCCCGGCGGCCTCGGCGTCTTTCAGGTCAAGAGAGACGGACGAGCGCTGATTGCCTTGAAGGTCCAGATCGGCCTGCAGATCGAGCCGGCCGACTTGGTATTGCGTGTAGCGCACCCCATCACAGGTCAAGCTGGCTTTGATCCGTGGTCGGCGCAGTGCCCCGTGCGCCTCTCCCTGGCCGTGGAGCGAACCGGCGGCTCCCGGCAGCAGGGTCGCGAGATTGTCGCTGTCGATCCGCCAATCGAGGGCAAGCGTCGCACCGACGGTGCCGGATGCCTGTATCGTGCTGGATCCCGCGGCCAGCGACAGCCTTTCGAGCCGCAGCTTCTCCGCCCGGTAGGCGCCGCGCGCCCGCAGCGCGAAATCCTCGCCGCGCAACCGCCCGGTGACATCGAGTGCCTTGACCTGCGCGGAGAGACTATCCCCCTTGCGCTCGCCATTTGCCTGGACGCGCAGCGCCAGCTTCCCCGGCCATTCGGGAAGCAGCACGCCCGGGTTGATCCCCTCGCCGGTGAGATTGATCCGCGCATCGAGCTGCGGCGCCCAGACCACCCGGGCGTTGCCGTCGATCTTGCCTTGCAGCACCTTCATGTCGATACGCGAGAGATCGAGCGATTGGCTGCTGCCGCGGCCTTGCAAAATGACATGGCCGCCGGGTTGCTCCGGCATGGTCACTTCGGCATCGACGCCGAGCGTGTATTGCGCCAGCGTGCCGGTCACGCGCGCCGTGCCCTGCGGGCTCGTGACCCTCGGGTCTCGCAACGGCCAGTTCAAATCATGCCAGTCCAGCGCCACGCGGATATCCTCTTGCTTGCGCCGTATGCGCGCCTGCAGCCCGCCCGCCTCACCGACGGCGGCATCGAGCCGGGCGGTGAGATTATCGGGCGTGCCGCTCAGCGCGAGCGTGCCGCGAGGACTCGCGAACTGCGCTTCGCCCTGCAGCGGCCAGCGCAACTTTTGCCACTCGGTCGTGAGATCCAGGTCGGGCTGCTCGCCACCGATATCTACCTGGCCGTTGGCTTGCAGGCGGATCGGCGTATCCGCCACCGCGAGCGTCAAGCGGCGGATATCGAGGATCTGCTTCTGAAAACCGCCATCCAGCGCCAGCGTGAGGGTTCCTTGTGCGGGGTCGGCCACCTTTGCCCGGGCCGTGTAGTCCAGCTCCGCTGCTTGACCTTGGGCGTGCGCCGTGGCGTTGATGGTCATGCTGGGCAGATCCGGCCGGATGGCGGTCAGCTCGATGGCATCGAGCTCGACGTTGGCTTCAAAACGCGGCTGTGTCAGCGCATCGGTCAGCGTCACAGTGGCGTGGGTGCGATACGGTGCCTCGGTTCGGTGCTCGAGATCCAGCTCCTTCAGGCTGCCACCGACCGTCAGGCGGCCGCTGGCCGTTGGGTAATCGCTCGGGTGAACCCGCCAGCTCAGCTCGCCCTGGGTGGCTTGGCCGTTTTGCGCTTGGATTCTCGCGTGACCTTCGATAGCGAACAGCGGCCCATGCGCCTGCAGCGTGTCGATATGCAGCCTGCCGTCGCCGATGCCGGCTACGAGCTTGGCGTATTCGACGATGAACGGCTCGCTCTCGGGCGCGCGGTACGCGAAACCCTCCACGGCAATATCGTTCAGCTCGACGGCGAGCGGTGACTGTAACAGCGCGAGCGGATTGGAGGGCTCGCCTTGCGGTTCCTCCGCCGGCGCGGTGGCGTAGCTGGTCAGGCTCGCATCGCGCACGTGCAGCTCATCGACCGTGACGGCGCCGCGGAATAGCCGCGACGGCGACCAGTCGAAATGGATATACGCGGCGGCCAACCGCGCCATCTCGGTTTTGACCTTGACCTCGCGCAGCGTCAACGGACCGATCAGCCGGCCGTCGACCGTGCCCACGGAGAAGCGCTCGGGCAGCAGCGACTGCGCCTGTCCCAGCGTAAACTTCAAACCGGCCTCGGTTGTCAGCACCCATGCCATGAACAATAGGAGGGCCCCGAGCACGGTGGCGATCAAACTGAGCACGGTGGCTGTGATAGAGCGTAGGATCAAATATCCGGCCCGATGCTGAAGTGAATGCGAAACGCTTCGCTATCGTCGAGAGGGCGGGCAACGTCGAGTCGTGCCATTCCCACCGGAGAGCGGTAGCGCAGCCCGAAACCGGCGCCTCTTTTTAGACTGGGGTTCGGGTCGAGCGTGGAATCGCCGGCATCGAAGAACACCGCGGCGCCGAAGTTCCCAATAAGCAAATAGTCCGCCTCAATGCTGCCCACCACTAGGTAACGCCCGCCGATGTCATCATTATCGGCGTTTTCCGGGCTCAAGGTACGAAATGCATAGCCGCGTACGCTGCGCGCACCGCCGGCAT
>NZ_JBXWZQ010000005.1:0-6811 GCF_059432795.1 Nitrococcus sp.
CCTTGTACCCGAGCCACGTGAGCAAGAAGTTCACCAACCAGTTCCAGGCCGCTCAGATCAACAACACGGCAGTGGGCATCGGCGGGGCGAACACCTTCAATCTCAACGGGGCGATCGTCCAGAGCCAAAGTGCCTGATCCGACCCGATTCGCAAGCCCACGCGGCGGGAGCGCCCCGGCTCCCGCCGCGCTCCCTTGCTTGGTCAGGTTCCTTGCTTGGTCAGGCGATCGATTGGGTGGCTGTGCCCGAATTCGCCGTGGTGCCGCAGGCCACGCAGACGGCGAATCCAAACTCGTCGGTCTCCAACTGCGCGGTCACCTCCAGGATGCGCTTACACGAGTTCGTGAACTCGCCCACCGGATCCTCCCGCCCCGTTTGGCAAAAAGCATCGATTCGGAGGTCGTTGTCGGTTTCATCACGAGGGCGCAGGAGACTGGACCGCTCCCGTCGTAGCTTGTCTTCGAACAGCTGCAGGTAACGCCGTCCCGGCGCGAGCAGCTGCGAACGCGACACGACGGCCCCGCCGATCATGTCTTCGATCTGCGCCAGGCAGCGTTCGCCAAGCTCACCAATCGTCGCCTGCCCGGCCCCGGGGACGAGCCGAGCGGGGGCGCCGTCGCTGATCGCCAGGTAACGGTTGAGACAGTCGACGATATCGTGCATCAACAGCAAATCCGGCGTGTGCGCATGCTCGAAGGCGTGCAGCTGACTGGAAAAAACATCCAGTAAGCGGTGCATATTATGGTGCGCGGCCGAAAGGGGGTAGCCAGCAGCGGCCATGGTGCGATCCTCCGAATCGATTATTCCTTTACCCAGGACTCAGTCGGTTTTCCCCAATGATCCAGCAGGATGACCTGGACACAAGCACGCGGCGCCGAGGTCGACTTCGTCGCAAGCTTTTCCTCGAGCCTTCGGCTGCGCCGGCGAGGCAAGATCAACAACGGGTGATGAACTGTTCTGGTTGCGAGTGGAACCCCGAGTCACTGCATTATCATAGCGTGAAAGTGCCGGATTTGCCCGAGTGGAAATGGCCCCACTGAAGTCCGCTCGTTTGTGTTCCACTCGTACGGCGATTTACCTCGAGCGCTCGGGTGAGCCCACCGAGCTCTTAGTCTCGGTGCGCCGGGCGTTCCGGCTTTTCACCAGGCTTGCCACGGTTGTCACGGTAAGCACGCCGATGATGATCGTCAGCGACAGCCAGATCGGCACTTCCGGCGCCCACGCGATGGGCTGTCCCTCGTTGATGAACGCCAAGGAGTTTTCGTGCATGGCTTCGACGATGAGCTTCACTCCGATGAACGCCAGCACGATCGCCAGCCCGATATTGAGATAGACCAGCCGCATCAGCATTTTCCCGAGGAGGAAATAGAGCTGCATGAGGCCGAGCAGTGCGAATACATTGGTAGTGAAGACGATATACGGCTGGCTCGTCAGGCCGTAGATGGCCGGAATGGAATCAAGCGCGAACAGCAAATCCGTCATGCCGATGGCGAGCATGACGATGAGCATGGGGGTGGCGAGCCGTTGACCGTTGACCCGCGTGGTCAGCCGAGTGCCGTCGTATTCGTGCGTCGTGGGAAAAACCCGCTGCACCCAGCGTATCAGTGCATTGGGTTCGTATCTCTCCTCCTCGTCGTGGTGCTCATTTCCGATCTTCCAGGCGGTATAGATGAGGAACAAGCCGAAGAGGTAGAAGACCCAATTGAAGTAAGCGATCGCGGCCGCACCGGCGGCGATGAACGCACCGCGCATTACCAGTGCGATTGCCACCCCGATGAGGAGTACCCGCTGCTGGTACACGCGGGGGACCGCGAACGTCCGCATGATGATGAGAAAAATGAAGAGGTTGTCGACTGATAGGCTCTTTTCGGTGATGTAGCCCGCGAAATATTCCGCGCCGGATTTACCACCGGCGACAAATGCCAGCACGCCACCGAATGCAAGCGCGAGGAGGACATAAAAGGCGGACCAGGATGCCGATTCCTTCAGGGAAGGCGCGTGGGGCGTGCGAACATGGGCGTAGAAGTCGACGGCGAGCAACGCAACAACGCCGAGAACCGTCGCAGCCCATATCCAGAGGGGTACATGCACAAGACAAACCTCCGGTACGAGTGACCAGAGGTCTCTTCCGCTCCAGCCGCCTTCAGGTTCGTTACGGCTCCGGAGCCGGTGGCACCGGATTGGGCTCGGCGCAAAAGGCCCGGTCCAACCGTGATGACGACGCCACCGCTAGGGAATACTCCCCTCCATTGCGGCCTAGTGTCGCCGAAGCCGGTTGGTTTAGCAAATGCCTTGCGAAAGTGAAAGTACAGTCAAAGCCGCTTGGGCGACGGCGTGGTATCCCGGGACTGCCGCACGGGGATGTCGATTCCGAGCAGGGTCGCCAATTCCTGTTTCGGTACGAGCAGGTCGGCAAGGCTGTAGCGATCGAGCACGGCGAAAAAGGCTTGCAGGGCCTCGCGGAGCACGCCGCGCAAGGCGCAGGAGGGGGTCAAGCGGCAGTCGTTCTGCGTACTGAAGCATTCCACCAGCGACATGTCGTTTTCTGTGCGGCGTACCACTTGACCGAGATTGATATGCGCTGGGTTATCACGCAGCCGCATACCTCCGTGTTTGCCACGCACCGTCTCCACATAGCCGAGCCGGCCGAGCTCGTAGACGACCTTCATGAGGTGGTTGCGGGAGATGGCGTAGCGTTCGGCAATTTCCGATATGGTACTGAGCTCACCTTCCTTAACGCTGAGGTACATGAGCACGCGCAGGGAATAATCGGTGAAGGAGGTTAATCGCATCGTTGACTCCGTTGGTAACGCATAGCTGTGTAACCACTCACCCGAGCTGCCCATCGACTCGCGGCCGACTCAGGATCGGCGCATAGCGCACGGCAAACCAGGCAAATGCAGCGATCCAGGCCAAGGCGGCGCCATGCAGCGTCATTGGGTTCCCACCGATCGCGGCACTCAAGCGCAGAACGGCCGCTGCGCTGACCAGCCAGTAGATTGGCTGTGCCCCGCGCAGTAGCCCGAGGGGCCGGCCGGTGTGCCCCGCGGCGACACGTGTCATTACACCAACAATCAAGGTGCCCATGGCACCCACGCCGAGCGCATGGTACCAGACACTCGTGCCGAGCGCCGTTGCAAGCGGCTGCAGCCCTTTGAGTATCAACGCCAGAGCCAGCCACGCATAGCCCACGTGCAGAACCCACAACAAGGGCTCGCGCGCAGTGCGCCAGCCCTTCCACGCGCATAGCCTCAACCCGTGCAGCACCCCGGCGGCAAGCGCGATTGCGCCGGCGCCGACGCCGTCCGGGGCGAGCAAATCCGCCGGCAGCATCAAGGCCGTGGCGAGAAGCGCTGCCCGATGAACGCGCGGATCTTGCCGTACACGCCACGGTTCATCCCGGCGGATGAACCAGTTGCTGGTGAATGCCGGGATGAGCCGCCCGCCGATTACCGCCATCAGCACGGTGAGGGTATCCAGTGCCACGAGTTCGCTCAGGTGTTCGAGGCCGGGAACAAGATCGAGCGTAGTGAGATGCATCATCACGTTGCCGGCCGAAAGGACAGCGAGCACGGCCACCAGGGGCAAGTTGCGCGAATTGCCTGCCCGGCGAAGCACCACGAGCGCATAAAGCGTCAGCGTCGGCAAAAACACGATGTCCACGGCCGCTACCAGGGTGCCCGGCAACCAGCCCGTTAGCGCCATGGCCAGGCGACCGGCGAGCCAAAGCGCGCCGAAGGCAAGCAGAGGCCGGCCGTTCAGCGCCGGGGTGCCGGTCCAATTGGCCATGGCAGTGAGCAAAAAACCGGCGATCGCGGCCGGGGCGAGCCCGTAGAGCATCTCGTGGGCATGCCACACGGGTGGCGAAATGCCAACCGGTAATCGCAGCCAGCCGAGCAACATGGCCAGCCAAACCGCCATCACCAACGACCCGAAAAGCCCGGTGAGCACGAAAAACAAGCGAAACGGAGAGGCGAGGAGCATCGCGCGCGCGTGTTTCATGACGACCGGACCCGGCCTTCGCGTAATGGGCTCGACTGGCGAGACGCCAGAGGAGAGCAGTTGCTCGCGATACGCTATTCCCCCGTGGGTTACCCCATCTTGATAATCTACGCGGCCCGCTTGACGCGGGGTGCGGCGTCAGTAGTGCCGCGCGCATCGCTCATAGGATTATATAAAATGCATTATATCGTGGGTGTCAAGCGTTTGCGCCGACGAGGGACAATCTCTGCCGGTGCTTCGAGCCCATTCGCCAGGCTAAAATACCGAAGGGCGTGCCCGAGCCTTTCGGTTCCGGCGAGCGGGGAGGCCGCGAAACACAATGGCACAGGCAATTGTCTATATATAGATACGGGAAATAAATCGCGGTGCCCGGGCGCCGCATCGACGACGGTTCGAATCGCACGCCCGCCGCCACGCAGCAGGGGAGGTGATCGTGTCTCTGACGCTCTCTCATGGACCACTGTCAGGACGGCCCGCTCCAGCCAACTATCGCATCGACGGGCCGGCACATCGTTTGTTGTTCGATGATTTTCCGCGCGCCGTACACGCGCGCTTCGCCGAGCGAACGCTGCTCGATACCCGCCGCGGCAAGCTTTTGCATGAGACCGGCCTGCTGCCGCAGCTCTACGTTCCGCGCGAGGACGTATCCTTCGATATGCTGGAGGCGAGCGACCACACGACACACTGCCCCTTCAAGGGCGATGCTTGCTATTGGTCGCTTCGCGCCGACGGGCGTACGGCGCGGAACGCGGTCTGGGCCTATCCGCAGCCGCAGGAAACGGTTTCCTGGCTGCGTGACTATGTCGCTGTCTATTGGGACGCGGTGGACGCTTGGTTCGATGAGGACGAGGAGGTCAAAGGCCATCTGCGCGACCCGTACCATCGAGTCGATGTGCGCCAGACCCGGCATCACCTCCGAATCCTCGCGCAGGGCGTCGTGGTGGCGGAGTCCGGGCAACCCAAGGTGCTCTCCGAGACGGGCCTTCCGAACCGCTATTACGTACCGCCGCCTGACGTGCACCATGACCTGCTCGAGGCGAGCAGCAAGCAGACGGTTTGCCCGTATAAGGGCACGGCGTCCTATCGCGCGCTTCGGGTGGGGGATCGACGCATCGAGGATGCGGCGTGGTTCTATCCCGAGCCGCTGGAGGACGCCTTGAAGGTGCGTGATCACCTATGCTTCGATCTCGCTGAAGGCCTTACGATCGAGATCGACGGCGAGCCCCTGAGATAATCCCTGTTGAGCAGGGGCTTGCAGCCCCGGCGGGCACGCGTTCTGAGCAAATGAGGTCGAGACCGGCGGCTGAGTTGGTGCGGGACGGTCGGTCCTTGACCGAATTCCCCCGCAGTGCTTGGCTACCCAATCCATTCGGCCGCTTTGGCTTGGCGCTGGCCTGAACGACAACACGAAGGGCATGAGCCTAGGCAGAGCGTACGTCAGAACGTGACATCCCATTGCAGGCGGGCACGCTCGTCGCTGAAATCCCTTCCGGGCTGCTCCAGGGTCTCATGAGACAAATCGAGGGTGAGCTTGTTGTTATGTCCGGAGAAAAACCAGTTGAAAGCGACGGTGAACTCCCGGAGCAAGTCATTGGGCTCGGATGTATTCGGGTCCACGAACGCATAGCGGAAGGCTATCTCCAAGGGCGAGGGAATGATCGGAATCAAGTAATGGGGGAAATAGCCCGCCTGGGCGTAGCCGCCCCGCATATTGGTTTCTGTCTCGTTGACCCTGTCATTGATTTTTTTCCAGTGAAACTCGTCCTGTAGGGAAAGTCCACGGTACTTGAAGGCGAACTCCGCTACCGCCTGTTTGACGCGGAATTGTCCGGGCTCGGCGAGATCGGGATCCGTGAACCCATTCACGTTTCCGCAGCCACTAGAAGACCAGCGTGTGCATCGGCTCCTATTCGTGACGGCGGCCACGGCGAGGCTGCCCGCGGGCTTTCCATGGTATTCCACATCGCTTTGCTGCCACTTCAGGTCGCGGCCCAGGAAGTTCCATTGCAGCCGGGCCATATACATCAGGTAATCGTCATCGTTCGTCTCCCCCCGGCCCGTGCCGTTGAAAACGCCCGCGTAGTATCGGCTGTCGGCGAGGGTACCCGGAAATAGGTGTCCATACAGCATAGCTCCCTGTTGTCGGTCAACCGTGAACGCTCTATTAACAATGGATCGCTCCACAAACTGCTGCTTGCCCGAGGAATCGACCCGCTCCCGGTTAAAGTCGATTTTCCACTGGCCTACCTTAAGCTGCAGCCACTCGAAGGGCTCGATCATGGCACGCCAGTCGAGCAGCCGGCTGGTGGGCCAATCGTATTCAAAATAGTATTTAAGCCAGGGTCTATAGCCATGGCCGCCGACTTTTATCCGGGCACGTCGAATATTGAACGTACTTTCCTCTACACTTTCGAAATCACTTGGTAATTGGGGATCTCGATCTGTGGGATGAGAGCCGCGAAACTGAAGGCGGAATCTGAGCTTTGTCTCCCAATTGCCATCGGGACTGGAGAAGACAAGGCCCGGGCGATCGTACTTCACCTTGACCGGTCCGTCTGCCGCTTTAGCGTGATCGAACGTGAAAATAAGCGCGGCTCCCAGGCTCAGCGCTATCGGGCGAAGGAGTCGCCGCAACGGTCTCGACATATAAGCCCCCTTATTACGGATAACCCGGAAAAACATCGTTTTATTGCTGTGGAGGCGAGACCGTAACAAGGGTTCGTTGCGAAAATGTGAAGATAAGGTGACGAGACGATTACAGTGCAGACGGTTTCCTGTTCGAAAGTGAGGCCAAGGCGAGTGGCCGGTG
>NZ_JBXWZQ010000006.1:0-21386 GCF_059432795.1 Nitrococcus sp.
TTGGCCGCGGCGACGCTCTCGCTTGGGGGTCATCTGCTGTATGTCCAATGGTTGGTCATGCCCGCCTTCGAGGACTGGCTGGCGGCGCAGTACTGGCTCGTTCCGGCGGCACTGATCGCGCTCGGCACGGGCTTTTGCTGGATCGTTGGGAAACGGCTGGAACAGCGGAGAAAGTTTCATGGCGAGTTCTGAGACGCGGCACGAAGCGGCGGATGCGCCGGCATGGATTCCAACCTACGCCTTGGTATTGACGGTGATCTTCGTTGCGCTGAGCGCGCTGGGCGTCGGGGCGTTGCTGAACGTCCTCTGGCGAGCGCCGCCGCCCGGGCCGCTCGCCAGCGACGCGCCGCCGATCGGCTCGGCACCGCGCCTGCAGGTCCACCCGGAGGCCGAGTGGAGGGCGTTTCACCGCCGCATGGAGAATCGCCTGCACACCGCCGGGTGGGTCGACCGCGACGCCGGGATCGTTCATATGCCCATCGACCGTGCCATGGACTTGCTCATCGAACGCCGCGCGCCGGTTTCCGTGCCGGCCGCACCGCGGCATGAGCGGCCTGCCGAACCCAGCCGGCAAACCGAGCGTTCGCAGTCCGCCGACACCACTTCGGGTGAACCGCAACGGCGGCCTTGACCCGTCCGGGTATGGGCGTAAAGGGCGATCATCAATGTGGATTATCCAGCGGTGCTGAATAAGCCTTTCCGGATTATCCCCGAGCCGGCCTCGGCCTACGCCGGTGACGTGGACACCCTTTTCGTGGCGTTGGTTCTATACAGCGCCGTTTTGCTTGGCGCCCTGACCTTGCTGATCGGTTATTTCTGCATCCGCTATCGCGCGGGCAGCAAGGCGAATCGCACGGCAAGCGGATCGAAGGGATCGGGAAGCTGGCTGGAGATAGGCTGGGCGAGCGTGCTGCTCGCTACCTTCCTGGCTTTCTTCTTCTGGGCCGGGGAACTGTATCTCGAGGTCTATCGCGGTCGCGAAGACGCGCCGACGATCAATGTGCTCGGCAAGCAATGGATGTGGAAGATCGAACATCCCGAAGGCGCGCGCGAGATCAATACCCTCCACGTCCCGGTTGGGCAGACCATCCGATTGCGCCTGCGCTCCGCCGACGTCGTCCACAGCTTCTTCGTACCCGCGCTGCGGCTGAAGAAAGACGCTGTCCCCGGCATGCACAACACGGTGTGGATCACCGCGGCGCAGACCGGAACGTATCATTTGCTGTGTGCCGAGTACTGCGGCGTAAATCATTCGCGCATGCGCGGCAAGGTCATCGTGATGAGGCAAGCGGATTACCAGCGCTGGCTCACGCGTGAGGGTCACGCCACCGAGCCGGCGGCTGCCGGTGAAGCGCTTTTTCGTAGTTACGGGTGCAGCGGTTGCCACTCGGCAGCCGAGAACGCGCCCGGCCCGAAGCTGAGCGGGATTTTTGGCCGCGCCGCGCCATTGACAGATGGCACGACCGTCGAGGTCGACGAAGCCTACCTGCGGGATTCGATCCTTATGCCAGCCAAACAGGTGGTTGCCGGCTACGAGCCCATCATGCCCAGTTTTTCCGGCCGAATCTCCGAGCGCGAGCTGCAAAACATCATCGCCTATATCCGCTCGTTGCGCCCGGGAGAAAGGAATCGCGACGATGAATGAATCGGGCAGAGGTGGCAATGAGCACGGTAATGAGTAGTGATTCGCCACACGAGCACTATCTCAGCTCCGGCTGGGGTCTGCGCGCGTGGCTATTGACCACGGATCATAAACGAATCGCCTGGCTCTATACGGTTTCAATTACCGTGCTCTTTCTTGTCGGCGGCATGGCGGCGCTTTTTATGCGCATCGAGTTGATGAGCCCCGTTGCCACGCTCATGAGCACCGACACCTACAACCGACTTTTCACGGCGCACGGCGTCATAATGGTTTGGTTTTTCCTTATTCCCTCTATCCCCGCCACGCTCGGCAATTTCCTGTTGCCGCTGATGCTCGGAGCATCCGATCTCGCATTCCCACGACTCAATCTCCTTTCCTGGTATCTTTACTTGATCGGGGCGTTTTTTATCATCGCCGCGCTGATCGGGGGCGGCGTGGATACCGGCTGGACGTTTTATACCCCCTATTCGACCGCCTTTTCCACAACGGCGGTCACCGTCACGATACTGGGCATTGTCATTGTCGGATTCTCCAGCATTCTGACCGGACTGAACTTTCTCGTCACCACGCATCAGATGCGGGCCCCTGGCCTGACTTTTCTGCGCCTGCCGCTGTTCGTCTGGTCGATGTACACCACCAGCCTCGCGATGCTGCTCGCCACCCCCGTATTGGCCATGGCGCTCGTGATGGTGGCCGTACACCGACTGCTGGGGATCGATGTTTTCAACCCGGCCTATGGTGCCGGACCGTTGCTCTACCAGCATTTATTCTGGTTTTATTCCCACCCCGCCGTCTATATTATGATCCTGCCCGCAATGGGCGTTGTTTCAGAAATAATCGCCTGCTTTTCCCGTAAGCCGCTGTTCGGCTACCGTGGCATGGTGATCTCCCTCATGGCCATTGCCGTATTGGGCTTTCTGGCCTGGGGTCACCATATGTTCGTTTCCGGACAGAGCTTGTACGCCTCACTCTTGTTCTCATTCTTCACCATGGTCGTAGCCGTTCCTTCCGCCATCAAAACCTTCAATTGGACCGTGACCTTATATAAAGGCAACATCACATTTTCTGCCCCAATGCTGTATGCGCTGAGCTTTATTGGCCTATTCGCAAGCGGCGGTTTGACCGGAATCATGCTGGCCGCCACGGCGGTGGACGTCGAGCTGACCGACACTTATTTCGTCGTCGCGCATTTTCACTATATTATGGTTGGAGGCGCTGTTACGGCTTATATGGGCGGACTGCACTTCTGGTGGCCTAAGATCACGGGCAAACTGTACCCGGAGGTGCTTGCACGAATTGCCGCGGTGATTCTGTTCCTCGGCTTCAATTTCACGTTTTTCCCGCAGTATTTGCTGGGTACCGCCGGCTTGCCGAGGCGCTACGCGACCTATCCGCCGGAGTTCCAGAATCTCAATGTCATTTCCACGCTCGGCGCCGTTGTATTGGCAGTGGGCTACTTACTGCCTTTTTGTTATCTCTTTTACTCCCTGCGCCGGGGTCCCTCTGCCGGGCCCAACCCTTGGCAAGCCAAGGGCCTGGAGTGGCGCACGGGCTCTCCACCACCGCCGCATAACTTCCTCGAGACCCCGCGCGTAACGGAGTCCGCGTATGCCTACAAATGAATCCGGCTTGGCGGAACAGTTCGACGATCCGGATCAGCAGCTGCGCGCGGATGTCATGGGAATGTGGGTCTTCCTCGCCACGGAGATGCTGCTGTTCGGCTCCCTGCTGGCAAGCTTCGCAATCTTGCGTACCGAGCATGCGGGCGTCTTTGCCGAGGCCGCGCGCCACCTGAACCTCACACTCGGTGCGGCGAACACCGGCATCCTGCTGACGAGCGGACTCACGGTGGCGATGAGCGAGCAGGCGGTGAACCGCGAACGCCGGCGAAGCGCCTTCGTGCTCTTGAGCGTCGGAATCTTACTCGGCGCGGTTTTCCTCAGCATCAAGGGCTACGAGTGGTATCGGGAGTTGCAGGAGGATCTGGTCCCGGTGCTGGGCCTGCCCTTCCACTATCCGGGGCCGCAAGAGGGCATTGCGGAACTTTTTTTCAATCTGTACTACCTGATGACCGGCATGCATGCCGTGCACATGATTGTCGGCCTGGGAGCGCTGCTGGTGATCCTGGTGCAGATCGCCCGTTGGGCCGAACCCGGCCGCGTGGGCCGTCAGCTCCGTTTGACCGGTCTTTATTGGCACTTCGTCGACGTGGTCTGGGTTTTCGTTTTTACGCTCCTGTACCTTTTGCGGAACTGAGCGATGTACGGGGCTTTGCTGCTCGCCTGGATCGGCCTGCTCGCACTGCTTACCGGCAGCGTTGCCACCACGGTGCTGGTGCAGGGACCGGCCGCCATTGCGATGAACATCGGCTGCGCGGGTTTGATGGCCGCGATCGTCTTCATCGTATTCATGAGGCTCGGTCACGCCGACGGGCTCATGCGCTTGATCGCCGTCGGCGGCATGCTATGGGTCGCGCTCCTGCTCGCGCTCTCACTGGCGGATTTCCTGACACGCTAGCGAACCGGCAGCGGCGAGGCGCAGACGAGCATGCTGCACACGGCCCGCATTGGGTGATGACGCCGGGTGGGAACCCCTGGCCGGCGCCTGCCCGGCAGGAGATTGACTGCATGGCGAACGGCTACGACGACAGAAGAAGCGGCACCACTCGCGTCACCATACGGGAAGACGACGGCGGATATCGATGACGCCCGAAGGTTCGTTCCGGCAAGGGAGACGTTCGGCACCGCCCCGAGTCAAAAAAGCGTTACCCACAAGACCTGCTATTCGGAGTCCCAACCATGAGCACCGCACAGCTTCAGATTCACAATGAGGCCTACGAGGCAGAGGTTGTTGAGGGAACAGCCGGCAACCCGGGCATCGATATTCGCGATCTGCGCGCGCGCATGGGCTGCGTTACCTACGATCCGGGCTTGGCGAACACGGCCGCCTGCCGGAGTGCGATCACCTACATCGATGGCGAGACGAGCGAGCTGCTCTATCGTGGCTACCCGATCGCCCAGCTCGCCACCCACTGCACGTTCCCGGAGGTCAGTTACCTGCTGCTGTATGGTGAGCTGCCGAACCGCAGTCAGAAGCAACAGTTCTCAAGGGATCTGACCTATCACACCCTGATTCACGAGGACATGAAGAAATTCTTCGAGGGCTTTCCTGCCTCGGCGCACCCGATGGCCATCCTGTCCTCGATGATCTCATCCCTGTCGGCCTACTATCCGGAGAGCGGCGAGCGCAACGAGACCGAGCTCAACACCCGGCGGCTGCTCGCCAAAGCGAAGACCATCGCCGCATTTGCCTACAAAAAATCACTGGGCCAGCCCTTCGTCTACCCGCGCAACGACCTGAGCTACTCGGCCAACCTGCTGCACATGCTCTTCGCCGTGCCTTCCGAGCCCTACGAGGTATCGGAGGTAACCGAGAAGGCGCTGAACATGCTGCTCATCCTGCACGCCGATCATGAGCAAAACTGCAGCACCTCGACCGTACGAGCCGTCGCCAGCGCGCAGGCCAACCTCTTCGCCAGCATCTCGTCCGGTGTGAATGCGCTCTGGGGACCACTGCACGGCGGGGCGAACCAGGCCGTGCTCGAGATGCTCGAGCAGATCCACGAGGACGGTGACCGTTACCAGAAGTACGTCGACAAGGCCAAGGACCGCAAGGATCCTTTCCGGCTGATGGGCTTCGGCCATCGCGTCTACAAGAGTTACGATCCGCGGGCGCGTATCGTCAAGGAAACCTGTGACCGACTACTCGACGATCTGGGCATCGACGACCCGTTACTCGGATTGGCGCGCAGGCTGGAGCAAACCGCCCTGAATGACGATTTCTTCACCGAGCGCGGGCTTTATCCCAACGTCGACTTTTACAGCGGCGTCATGTACCGCGCGCTCGGCATTCCGACGGCCATGTTTCCGCTGATGTTCGCTCTCGGGCGACTGCCGGGGTGGATCGCCCATTTCCGCGAGCTGCGTGCGGATACCGAGACGCGGATCTGGCGGCCACGCCAGATCTATACGGGCGCCGAGCGCCGCGAGTTCGTACCGATCGAGCAACGCCCGCAGGCCTCCTAGCGGCGCGCGCAATCGAACCTCCGCCCGGCGGCAGGGCAGAGGTTCGATTGAACGGTCGTATCAGGCGCGGGCGACCGCGAACACCGCTCACTAGGCGGGCATCCGATTGGCCTTGTGGTTACGGGACCAGACCCGATGATGCGAGAGCGCCGCGACGAAAGGCTCGAAGACGTCGTTGACCTCCGCCTCGGCCAATACGCCCTCTTCGCCGGACTCCAAGCCCGCTTTGTCCGCCAGGCTTTTGCCCTCACCAATGGTCGCGATCACCTTCAGATGCTTGTAAGCCTCCTGCAAGTAGTAGATTGCCGCGCCCGAATCGCCGAGCGCCTCGGCGCTTTTGGCCCCACTCGGAACGATCACGGCGTCCACGGCGACCGAGGGCAGACCGTTGAGCATGGCATCCGGCTGCACGGCCTCACCGCCGGCGGCCTTTAGCGGCGCCATCGATGCTGCGATAACCAAACCGCGGGCGCCCTGTTCTTCGAGCTTGCGCTTGAGTGTCGAGACCTGCTCGGCGTCCACGCCGTCGGCGGCCAGAATCGCGATCTTACGATAGCGGATGTTCTCGGGCTGGCGCGCCATCAGGCTCAATGCCTCGGAGCGCTCCAGCGAGCGTTTGCCCAGCTCCTCGGCAGGGGCCGGCGGCTCGCCCGGTGGCTCGATGCCATGGATCTTGCCGACCGCGGCCGCCAGATCCATGGAGATGTTCGGCAGGATCTGCTTGATCACGCGCTCGCGGATGTGGGGGCGTTTTACTTTCGAAAGCTCGAAGGCGTAAGCGGCGATGATGTGCTCTTTTTCGACATCGCTCTGGCTGTTCCAGAAAAGCTGCGCCTGGGAGTAATGGTCGCCGAAGGAGGCGCTGCGCGCGCGCACCTTGCGCGCGTCGATTCGCTCCTGGTGGCTTTCGAATCCCCCTTGCTCCGGTCCCGGTGGCGTCTCCCGCGGCCACCCGCCATCGATCGAGTTGGGCTCGTAGGACGCCTGCCCGGTGTTGATGGTCTGGCGGTGGAAGCTGTCGCGCTGATTGTTGTGGAACGGGCACACGGGCTGGTTGATCGGGATCTCGTGAAAATTCGGCCCGCCGAGACGCAGCAGCTGCGTGTCGAGATAGGAGAACAGGCGGCCCTGCAGCAAGGGGTCGTTGGTGAAGTCGATGCCCGGCACGATGTGGCCCGGGTTGAAGGCCACCTGCTCGGTCTCGGCGAAGAAGTTGTCCGGATTGCGGTTGAGCACCATCTTACCGATCGGTGTCACAGGAACCTGCTCCTCTGGGATGAGCTTGGTGGCATCGAGCAGGTCGAAGTCGAATTGGTGCTCGTCCTCCTCCTCCACGATCTGCACGCAAAGCTCGTATTCCAGAGCGTCGCCGTTCTCGATGTCCTCCCACATCTCGCGGCGGTTGAAGTCCGGATCCCGGCCCCAGAGTTTCTGCGCCTCGTCCCAGATCAGCGAATACGTGCCGGCCAGAGGCTTCCAGTGGAACTTGGCGAAACGTGATTTACCCCCTTTGTCGATCAGCCGGAAGGTGTGCACCCCGAAGCCTTCCATCGATCGGAAATGACGCGGGAAAGCACGGTCCGACATCGTCCAGAGCACCATGTGGGCGGATTCCGGCATCAGCGAGACGAAATCCCAGAACGTATCGTGAGCGGACTGCCCCTGCGGAATCTCGTTGTGCGGCTCGGGCTTTACGGCGTGCACGAAATCAGGGAATTTGATCGCATCCTGGATGAAAAAAACCGGCATGTTGTTGCCGACCAGATCCCAGTTCCCTTCCGCCGTATAGAATTTCGTCGCAAACCCGCGGACGTCGCGCACGGTATCGTTCGAACCGCGCGCACCCTGAACGGTCGAAAAACGCACGAATACAGGCGTTTTGACGGCTGGGTCGCGGAACACGGCGGCTTTGGAATACTGGGCGGCATTGTCGTAGGGCTGAAAATAGCCGTGGGCGGCCGCGCCCCGGGCATGCACGATGCGCTCGGGAATGCGCTCGTGATCGAAATGATTCATCTTCTCCCGGAAGATGAAATCCTCCAGGATCGTGGGACCCCGGTCCCCGGTTTTCAGTGAGTTGTGATTATCCGCGACGCGCACGCCCTGATTAGTGCGCAGATCGTGCCCCTCGGCATTCGAGCGGTAACGTTCCAAGCGCTCGGATTTCGTGCCTTCCTCGATTGGGACATTGGCCTCGGCCGGCCCTTCATTCGACGGGGTATGGGGGTTGTTGGCCATCGGAACCACCTCGCTGAGCTGCGATTATCGGAGACTGCCTGATACAACAACCGCGGCCAGGGCGGCTCGCGCCTCTGAACGACATAAGGCAAAGCACCGCCGAGTGAACCGCGCCTGCAAAGCTAGACTCGGTTGAGGACCAGCAGTTCCCGTAGCCTGGGATTCCGTGGGCACCGCGGCGATGGCGGCAGGGAGGAAGGGCGGCTGCGCTCGACGGCAAACAATCCAGGAGGTGGTTCTGTGGAGACGGGATGTCTTGCACGTGGCATCCGGCGTGCCAGACAGAATAGAGGGCATATTCGATCGCCTACCGGACAGCGCGTCATCCGCTCGCACGCTGCCGGGGGCTTACGATGAGCGAAACCTCGCCCGACCGCAATCCGACTCGAGGAAGCCGCCAGACCGCACGACTCTATTGTGGCCGATCACTTCCCCGTTGGTTTTGGCAGGTCGACCCCGCCGCGCGCCAACACGAGTCTTCACCCGTCAACAAACTCACCCTGGGTTGCCCGCTTCGAAATACCGGGTCTCCGCTTCCGCTTTACGCGCATCGATCTTCTTGAGGACATCTTCGATGCTGGTCAGCCCCTCCAGCACGGTTCCTTCCTGGGTCATTTGATCGAAGAGTTTGCGACAGGAGCGGTATCGCGACTGTTTGAGTTCCTTGAGCCTGTTGAAAAACGCATCCTCTTCCGGCAGCTTCGTGACTTCTTCTCGCAATGCGCGCGCTCTTTCCAAGCGCCGGTCCAGCGAATCGATACAATTATCCAATGCGTCAATCATTTGCAGTCTGGTCGACATTTTCACCCTCCACCGCTGCACTCACCGAATCGGTTGCGGGCAAGGTATAAAGCTGCCCGACTTTTCGTGGCCCCAACATCTAGTCTAGCGAAGGCGTCCGGCCGAGTTTTGGACTCGCCTCGATAGGCGCCCCGAGCCCGTATGCTTACCGGGAATGCCAGGCAACGCAAGTGATCGACAACCAACCGCCGTCCGCACGGGGCCATCCAGCCGA
This sequence comes from Nitrococcus sp., assembly GCF_059432795.1. NCBI lineage: Bacteria > Pseudomonadati > Pseudomonadota > Gammaproteobacteria > Chromatiales > Ectothiorhodospiraceae > Nitrococcus > Nitrococcus sp. The sequence continues at coordinate 8,981 of NZ_JBXWZQ010000006.1, forward strand.
CCTTCAGGCAACCGCCTTGAGCGTTGCGATGATTCCGAACACCAGGCCGACCGCCGCCCAGATCACCGCCAGAATCACCGCGATGAGCGCGGCGATCAAATCGCTCACGCTCACCAGAATGGACGGTACGAACCCGTGCAGAAACGAGACGATGATCGTGGCAAGCAACGACGTCGCAATCAGCAGGACGAGCCCCTTGTTCTCCAGAAAACGGGGGTGAGCAACAATCAACGCGCCGCTGCCGAAGAGCTTGCAGGCCATCAGCAGCGCCAGGGTCGCAGCGGCGGCGCTGCTGGGGAAACTCGCATAGCCCATCGCGGCGTAGGCGATCGGGCCGAATGGCGGCGCTAGCAGCAACCCGATAAGCAGCGAGAGCAGAAGGATAGCCGCCACCCCGGCCGCGATGCAGGCCAGCACCAATAACAGGCATACGATCAGGGTGATGCCACCCTGGACACGGCCGGTGACACGCTCCGGAAAGACGAGCGGCGCGGCCATCAGCAACGCGGTGAAGGCAAGCTGACCGTCGATGAGGGCCAGAGATGGAACGCCCCAACCCACGGCGCCACCCGAGTGAGAAAGGAAAGGTGCCGCCACGGCCAAACCCAGTTCGGCAAAAACCACCAACCCGAGCAGTGCCGCGGCTAACAAGAATGGGAGCGTGCGCAAGCTCGTCGCCATAGCGTCAGTCATCCCCGAGATCGACCCGGGCCCTGCTCCGGCCCCGGTTGCGGATTCGCAACGTGCCACCGCGATCATAAATGACGAAAGCCGCCTTGGCCTCGCGACCCTCCTCGCTCGGCCACTCTTGAACACTCACGGGCTCGCCTCCCAGCATCTGTCCGGCGACCGGCCGATAGCGGATATGGACATCGCCGCGCACGGCGAACTCGGCGCGGCGGATATCGCCATTCTCGGCGGCGGCGACCGTGAAATTCACGCTCTCACCAGCGCCCAAGCGTAGCTCGTCGGCCGGGAAGGATCGCCCCGCGCGCGTGAGCTCCCGCTTCGTGAGCTCGGCGCCGCCCGCCAAACCCCTGAGGGAGCGCAGCCACTCGGGCGGTTTGAAATCTTTGGGCATGGCCCCCTTTTCTTGCCCGAAGCCCGCCGCGATTCCCACCGCGCAGAGCGCCGCCGCGCAGAGCAGCATGATCTGCAGGGCTTTCATTTTCACCGCGTCTCACCGCTCGCCTCGCCGAGGCGTTGCATCTCGAGCACGTGCCCCATGACCGGGCGCGCCATGCGCTCGCCCTTCCAGTAGCGGTAACGTACGCTCAGCTCACCCGGGCTGGGGCCGACCGGACGCACAGCGGTGAAGGCCGCGTGACCACCGGCGCTGGTACGCACCGCCACCCACCGCCCACGACGCAGCCGGGCGACGTCGATTTCATTGGAGCCGCCGTGTTCCAACGCCTCTTTGACCTCCGTCAACGTCGGCGCTTGCCGGGTGGTGCGCATCAGCCGCATTTGCGCACCGTTTCGCGGCACGAGGGAGCGGTCGGTTGCGGTACGCGCCCGAAACCAGAAATCGGCCTGGCTGCGTGGCGCACCCCGTGGCACTTCCCTTCCCCGGTCCAGGTCGCCATGCCAGGTCTGACTGACTGCGAAATTGTCGATCCGATCCGGCGCTGCGATCTCTTCGGCCGGCTCGCCCGGTTCATCGGGTTGAGCCTCGACGGGGGGTACACGCCCGCTCCCGCTATCGGCGGTGAACCACCAGGCCGCGCCCCCACCGATGACGGCCAGCACCAGCGAAGCTGCAACGATTACCCACCACGGAAAACCGGAGCTTTCCGGTTCAGGTGTTGCGGATTCCGCCACATCGAAGGAGACCACGGGACCCTGGTCGTATTCCTCGTCGGTGTTATCCACCGACATCACATCCAGGCGTAGCCCGTACCGACCGGCGGGGGTCTGCGTCGGTACCGCGACCGCCACCTTGAAGGTATGTGTCTGGCCGGGGTCCATGTCGCGTTGTTCGGGTGGCTGCACGTGCAGCCACTCCTCCGCGGCTCCTTCCAACGACACCGCCCGGGCCCGTGCTTCCACGGCCCGGTCACCGACGTAGCGCACGGTGAAGCCGGCCGAACCTTTGCCGTTGCGCAACACCAGCGTGTCATCGGTCGGGCTTATCTCGTAGTAATTGGGCATAGCAATGACGGCTCCTCGTCTGGGCAAATGGGCTCAATCAGGCGACTCCACGCTCACTCGAAGCGCAGCTCCTCCGGCTCATAGGTCACGTAGGCCGGTTTCTCGAACGCCACCACGGCATGGATCAACTCACGATGGGACTGCGCGGCGGCCGGTGCGGTGACGGTAAAGTGAAAAGGGCGTGCCGTCCCGTCTCGGCCGACGTTCTCCTCGATACGAAATCCCTTGTGCCCGGTGGCGACTTCCAGGAACCGCACCAGCCCGGCGCGCGTCCCCCGCTGCCCTGAGAGGCTCGCCGCGGCGGCGCAAAGCTCACGCAGGTAACCCATACCGGTGGGCAATGATTCACCCGGCCGCGCGTCCGGCCGAGTGACCAGGAAGTGATCGAGATCCAGCCAATGCGCGAGGTAAACGACCAGATCGTCGGGCGCCCGACGGGGATCGAACAGTCGCTCCACTGCCCCGAGCAGCTCCTCGATCGGCTGCGGCAGGCGCGCCGCCACTTCCAGCACGGCGTCCAAGGGCGAATCGGGACGCACGGCGTCCTGGTAAACCGCCGGCAACAGCGCCTCAATGTCCGGACGTTGCATCGTTAACGGCCTCGATCTGATGTTCTGCGCTGCAGAACAGATAGCCCTCGCCCACGGTCACCCGCTCCGGGAACTCCCTGGCCGAGGCGTTCGTGAACACCTCGGCGCCGTCGTCGCTGCGATAGACGCCATTGGGACCGCCACACAGCAGCATGGGCATGCGATCGCTCTGGGCGTCCCGCGGCGCGACCGCCACATCCTCCACGCGCTGCAGCAGGCGCTCGATGTCTCGCAACGGCAGCCCGCAGTCGAGGCGCGGAGCTCGCCAGGCCGGTGATTTGCCGGCGCTGTCGAGACTCACGACACCGGCGTGATACGTCGCAGCATAAACGTGCGCGCCATCACAGGCGATGGCACGGCAGGAACCGCCACGCCAGCCCGTGCCCATCGCGGTCCAGCCCTCGATACGCTCGATGTCACGCCGCAGCTCCCAGCGCAGGCAACCATCGCCCTCCTCACCGCCGATCGCGGCCAGCCCGGCCCAGAGAAAGGCACGCGGACCGACGCGTTGGGCGGCGAGGACGCGCACGTCGCGCCCCTTGAGGCCAATGCTGTGGAAACGTTCCAGCTCCTCGTCGAGACACAGATACACACCGTCGGTCGCGCGTGCCGCCACCGCGACCTGCGTGCCGATACGCGGCACCTCGATAGCCGCCACCGCGTAGAAGCCCATGCCTTGATCGTTTTCATCCACCAGGACCGGGACCGGTCCCGATCCCGGGGGCACCTGAAAGAGCCCTTCGGCGGTGGCCAATAGCAGGATCGGCACGCCGTCGCGACGCAGCCATGCGGCGTCATAAACCGCGAAGCCGAGCTCATGGGCCGCCGTCCAGCTCTGCCCGCAATCCTCGCTCAACCGGATGCGGCTCATTTCCGTTCCATCGGCAGGAATCAACGACACGGCGGCCACGAGGCCCGGCCGATACGGGCAGCACGACAACCGGCTCACCTGCTCGCCTTCGAAGTGCGCCAAATGCTCCCAGCCGCTGCCATCGTCCAGGCTGCGAAAAACCCGATCGCCGGCGGCGGCATACCACAAACCCTCATGAATCGGGTCAACGGTTACCACGCCAACGTCGCGATCGGGTGCCTGATCCACCGTGAAGCGCACGCGATCGGTGTAGAGTATCCCCGGCTCGTTCAGCATCGCGTGGTAGACATCGGAGGCATGCAGCCGCCGCCGCAGGGCGCCATTGCCGAGGGGATTGATCAGTTCATTGAGGCGTTCGCACACCCGCTCTCGGACGGCTCGTGGATTCTCCTGCGGGTGCAGCACCAGACGGGCGTGCACCGCGACCGGCTTGTAGCGGTACCAATTGATCACACAAGCGGTGCCGAGCGGACGACGTTCCTCCACCGCTTGGCGCACCCGCTCGAGTGCCGCCTCGGTCTGCGCGCCCTCCAGCTGAGCTTGGCTGAGAGGCGCGCCGGGGCGATGGGGCACGTCCGGCACCAAAAGCAGCTGCACGGTCCCGGGAGCGGCGAAGCGCCAACGCTCGGCGCGGGCCACGGCATGGGCGCGCGCGACACTACCTTCACGCAGCGCCACGGCCTCGTAGTCACGAGCGGTTACCGCTCGATTGAGGCTGTGCAGCGCTTGCGGACCTCGCACCAATGCGTTTTCCAGCGATTCCGCTTGTGAGCCGCCCACTGCCGGTTCCGGGTTGTCCACGCGCAGGCCGGCGATGGGATCCTTGAGCACCGTGAGCGTGTGCGCCGCAACGTTGCCCGACGGCCCGCCGCCACAGCGATACCAGGCGCATACCAGCCGCTCCGCAGGAGGCACGGCCGCCAGTGTCTCGACGGTGCGGCTCAAACCGTTGGCGGATGCCTCGTCGCTGCCACGGATTGCCGGGGCAAAGGTGATCGTTCCGCCGGCGCGGTCGGCGATGTACACGGGCGCATCGGGTTCGGCATGGGCAAAGTGCTCGACCTCGCGCCATATCCGGAAACGGCGCCCGTCGTGCGTCAGGGAATGTGCACTCCTCTCCAGGCTCGCGTCGGCTTCCACCGCCACCACCAGATCCAACGCGTCACCGGTGGGCGCAATCACGGGCGCATGGCGCAGCTGGAACGTTTGGCCCGGAAGGCCGGTGGAAACGCCCAGCGCCTCACCCTCGATCAGCCGGCAATGGTGAGCCAGTACCCGTGCGCTCGCCTGCTCCGGCTCCAGCACCACCGCGGCAGCCGTAGTGAACACCGGAGGGTCTTCTCCCTCGGCGGCCCGGGCCGTACTCACCCGAGTGCCACGCGGCACCTCGATGCGACGCTCGGTCCCCGCGCTTCGAGTCAGCTCCAAGGTCACCGCCGCGGCACCGGGCGGCGTCAACGTCACGCCGAGCAACCGCAAGAACTCCACATACGCCTTCTCGGGCAACCGATTGATGCGATAAAGCATGACTTCGGTCAGAAAGGCGTAGAGCTCCAGCAGCGTCGTGCCGGGGTCGCCGGCGCTCAGGTCGGTCCACGCCGGGCACCGCTCGCGCACCAGACGCTTGGCCTCGACGAGGAGATCGTCGAATGTGCGATCGTCGAGTTTGGGCACACGCAGGCTCATGCGCCGGGATCTCCGCCTTGTCGCGAACCGCTGCCGGCCGCCTCGACGAGACGGCCACGGTGAAGCTCGTAACCGAGCACGAGGCGTTCCTCCCACGCCGTGCGGCGGACCCGGTATTCGAGCACGATGTCGAGCACCGATGGCTCGCCCCTGCCGTGCAAGTCCGCACCGGCATCCAGGCGATGAATTACTACCCGCGGCTCCCAGCGCCGCAGCGCCTCGCCCACATAGTGGATAGCGAGCCCGCCGGTACCGGCGTCGTTGGGGGCGAAAACCAGTCGATGCAGCCAGCACCCATAATCCGCGCGCATCACGCGCTCGCCCGGACGGGTGCTGAGCAACAGGAGAATCGACTGCCGCACGGCACGGTCGTGCTCGACCATGGCGATGGCACCTGTGGCGTTCACGATCAGTCCTCGGTCCCGGAGCTTGGCGTCCGGCGCGAGCCCGCCGCTTGCCAGATCGAAAAGCCAGGCGCGGTCGGTGACGACAGTCATGCTTGACGCTGCCTCACGAAATGCTGACCCGGGGAGCGTACCCGGTACTTGACTGTGCCCGGTGGCGTACCGTCCGTTAGCCCGATGACGGCATCCAGGCAGACCCGGCGGCCGTCGATCCGCACGAGCGCGGAATAGCCCGTCTGCACCGCCAGCGTCGTGGTGCACGGCTTGATGGTCGGACCGTAGTTGGGGCAGCCGCTGAGCGTGCAGCCCTCAGGATCCTGCTCCACCAGAACGCGCCGCCCACCGATGCGCACCCACCCTTGGCCGGCATGAATGTTCACTTTGCCCAATTCGTGAGCGCAGCGCAGGTCGGCATCCTCGGTCAGCACTTCCACCGTCACCTCCGTTCCAAATCGATGCTATCGGCGCGCAGCGTGAGGCGCTCACCCTGGGCCTCGAGCAGGAGTTCACCCTCGGCGTGCAAGACCACCCCTTCAGGGGTCAGCGCCAAGAAGCTGCCTTGCGCGACTTCCATGCGAATCGAGCCATCGGCATCATTGAGCCGAATCCGCTGGCCGCCGCGGGTAGTGAGCGTATATGGCCGATGAGCACGGGGCTTTCGCGCGGCATCCGTATCCGGAGGGGGTCCCTCGAGGCAATAGACGCCGCCGAGCACGAGGCCCCGCGACGGATCCCCGTCGGGCAAAGCGACCACCACCTGATCGCCCACCTCCGGCAGGGTCACCAGCCCCTTGTCAGTGCCTGCTCCGGCCTGCACCACCATCATCCACGTGCTCACGGCGTCGTCGTAAGCGCCAAGCATGACCTGCACACGGCCCCGGTTCTCGGGGTCATCGACATCGCAGACTTTTCCCAAAACCACGCTTGGCACCGAGTGCAGCCGATCCGGAGGCTCCGGACGGCTGCTCAGCTCGCAGGTATAGCCCTTCCGGGCGTCGACGCTGTGCACCACGACGCTGAGCAGATACGGACCCTTCGAAGCCGTCGCGACGCCGCGCAGCGCGACCCACCGGCCGGGACGCAGGGCAACGTCGCCCTCGGCGACACCCCAGAGCACGGCGCAAGCGGCCTGAGCGCGCTCCAGTTCGCCCGTGGCCAGTGCCTCGGCCTCGGCGTCGCTCTCCAGCGGCGCTCCCAGCAAAGTGCGGCGCGCCGATTGGCCATCTTGAACGACATTCGCCAATGGGCTGTCATCGCTGGCGGACCCCCGGCGCGGCTCACCGGAGTGCGGGTCCCAGCCGATCACCCGGACCTCGCCCAGCGGACGCACGGCGTTTTGCTCCACCCGCGCCTCGAAAAGCTCATCACCCAGGGTCAGCAGCAGCGGGTGCGCACGCTCGCCGCGCACCGTGAACAACCGCAGCTGCTGGTCTTCGATGATGAAATGCTGCCCGCTACGAGCTACATAATCCCGTAGCAACCCGAGGTCGTGCGCGAAACGGGGGACGACCCGAGGCCATACCGGACCGCTCTCCCGAGCCGAGATCTGCAGCCCGATATCGCCGGTCAGAGCCCGGGCAAGTTCGGCCGTCGTCACCTCGACGTGCGTGCGCACCGTCTGGCGGCGCTGAAGCCGCACCAGCGCATCGTAGGCCCGGACGCGCAGACGAAACCCGCCCGAGGGCTCGTAGACATGCTCCACGGCGGTAATCTCGCCGCTGAACACGGGCGTTGCCTGATCGTCGATGTGCACCTGCAACGCCCGCCCCGGAGCGAGCTCCGGGTGTTCCGTGCCGTGTGCGTGCGGCGCGGCGGCCGACCAGGTCACTTCGCACTGCGCCGGCGCATCCAGGCGCTGGACCACCCGCAAGGCGGAAAGACGCAGCGGTTCGCGAACGTCCGCGCCCTCGACGCGGACCCTGGGCAGTGCCTGTACCGATCTCATTCAGCGCCTCCGCCCCCTGAACTCGTAAAATCCACCGGCAGTTCGAGCGGACGATCGAGTGGGCGCAGTGGATCGTCGAGGCCATTGAGCTCGGCGAGCAGAGGCCAGTACGCGGAATGCCCGTAATGCTCGGCGGCGATCTGGTCGAGGCGCTCGCCGCGGATGATCGGCTCGTAGCGTACTCGCTCACTGCCGGCAGTCCGGCGCCGCGCCTCTTCCAGGTCCACCGGGGGCGGTGTGGCAGCCGTGTCTTGGTCGCGCTCGGCGCGATCGACACGCCACAGCCGCAACCGCAGCCAGGAGCGGCGCGGCTTGCCCCGTGCGCTGAATTGCTCGAGGCGCTCGGAGACCGCCGCGACGATGCCGGGCAGATTCCAGCTGCTTCCCCATAGGAGTCGCAGCAGTGGTGGGCGTCCGTAGCGCTCGGCAGCGGCGCGGGTCTCGGCGAGATCCCAGATCGGGCCGGTGAGCGTGCGCACGTCGTCCAGCGCAGGCGCTTCGGGCGCCTGCGCCGCCAATGCGACGTCGAACAGCAGATCGAGCGTAAGCTCGGTTTGCCCGCCCCCGACGTAGAGCAGCGGATCATCACTCAGCCCCATGCCGCTCAGCGCCCCGCTACGCGACTGCCGGGCAACGACGCCGGCGCAGCGCCGGATCTCCAGCTGCTCGGGGTTTAACAGGCAACGCAGGTGAGCGCCGGTGCGCTCGATGAGCAACACCACTTTTTCCATTACAACCCCCGTTGCTCATTGTGCAGTCGGCGCTGGCGATCGCCGTCGATTTCCTGTTCCGACAGCGGACTGCCGGCGTCCCCCGCCGGCTCCGCCAACAAACACGGCCAAGGGTCGTATGGGCGCTGGCTCAACGGCTCTTCGGCCGGAGCCGGGCGCGGACCCGGTGCGCGTTGAGGAAACACCGCCCCACCCCAAGGCGACGACGGGTCCTCTGGAGACTTGGCATCCAGAAACGCCGGCATGCGAGCAGGCGCTGCCCGCCACCGCGTTTGCCGCTCCGCCCGCGCCGGCGCCTCGGCCGGTTCGCTGCACCGAGGCGGCGCTCGTTCGGACTCCTGATCACCTCGCAGCGCGTTCCAAGCGAGGGGCTTGGACGGAGAGTCGCTTTGCGCCACGTGAGGATGGCGAAGGCGCGGGGTCGGGGGGCTTGACCACTTCGCGCCGATGTGAAACCGCCGCGTTTCGCCCGCCACGCTCATGGCCGGCGACACCGTGCCGCCGGCGGTTCGTATTGGCTCCGGCACTGTCGGGTCCTGGGCTTCGAAAGGGCTTGCCACAGGCTCGCCGGCCCCCCACCGTCGCGCTTTTTCGCCGCACCCCGCCGCAGACTCGCGCTCGGCAACCCAGCCGGGAAGCGGTTCCGACCGGCTCGGCACGGAATCGAACTCGAGACTCGCGGGGGAACCACGACGGGGTGTAGCAAATGGAGCTTCGCGCGAGTCCGAAGCGCGTCGAGGCCGGTGTTCCGATGGGTTCAAGGGCGTGGCGCGAGGTCGTGACGCCCGCTCCCGACGGTGCCGCGGCTCACCCGCCCTGATGATATCGGACGTCGCGTCTCGCGCATCGGCCTGCTGCCAAGTCATCGGGGACGGCGCCGAGCCCGTCTGCAGCAACTGCGGCGCGTGGCGGCGCACCAGCGCCACCCAGGCCTGCCGGGCGCGGCGGTGTGCCGTTGCAAGGTCGATGTCCGGCACCGACTGCGGCGCCTCATTCCGCGTGGGCCGAGCCCACAGCCGGGCCATCTCCGACCAGAGGCGACGCCACAGCCGGTCGAGGCCGCGCAATAGCGCTTGCAGCGCCGATCGGGATGCGTGCAACCTTGTGCTCACGCGGATCTACCCACCGCCAGCCGTCGACCCGCCACCGCCACTGGCGGGCACGCGTTCAAGTTCCTCGAACACCAGCACCAGCGTCTCCACCGCCACTTGATTCCCCAGGGCATCCAGCGGCGCACCACGCCAGCTGCGAGGCCAAGCGTTGCGAAGGTTCCAGCGCATGACCTCGGTTGCTCCGTCATGCCCGAACATGACCACCGATACGTTGCGACGCTCCACCGTCCCGGCAATGGAAGCCTGCATCCAGTGCCACAGCTGCATGGAGCGGCTCATGCCGTAGCGTAACGTCAGGTCCGCGTATTCGAGTCGTCCCGGCAAACGGTGCACGATCTGCTTGGCGCCGGCCTCACGGTATTTGATGGCCTCGACATCCACCTCAAGGCCGCTGCACTCCACAAAACGCCCTTCGGTAACCCCGTTGATGTCGATGGCGAAATGAAATGACGTGTAGGGATCGGTCCACTGGCCCGTCGCTCCCTCGGAATTCTGCGTCTCCGGCATCGTTTTTATCCCCCGTACGCTCGCCGTCTGACGTTCTCGCTATTGATATCGGTGCTCGTGCGGGTGTGTGCGAGGCCTTCATTTTTGCGGCTGCATCTCCGCCTCCGCCCCGCCCACGCCCTGACCGATCTGGAAGATCACGAACTCGGCCGGCTTCACCGGTGCCAGCCCGATCCGCGTGACGACCTGCCCGGAATTGATCACCTCCGGGGGGTTCGTATCAGCGTCGCATTGAACTAAAAACGCCTCCTCCGGTGTCGCACCGAGCAACGCCCCCTGACGCCACAGCAAGGTGAGAAATGCCGAAACATCGCGAACGATGGCCTTCCACAGGTCCTGAGCGTTGGGTTCGAACACCACCCAGCGCGTGCTTTCGATAATCGACTCCTTGACCATATTGAACAGTCGACGCACGTTGACGTAGCGCCACTGGCCGGCCGCTGGCGCGAGCGTGCGGGCGCCCCAGACGCGGATACCCTCGCGCGGGAAAAAGCGGATGCAATTGACCCCTTGGGGGTTCAGCTCGCCTTGCTCGTGGCGTGTGAGTCGGTAGCTGACATCGAGCGCACCGCGCACCGTCTCGTTCGCCGGCGCCTTGTGCACTCCGCGTGCGGCGTCGCTGCGCGCGTAGATTCCGGCCAGATGCCCCGATGGCGGAGTAGCGATTAGATTCCCGGGGGCCAGCGGATCGCGAACGACAATCCAGGGGAAGTACACCGCGCCGTAACCATCGTCGGAGTTGCGCGGCCTAAGCCCCCCTCGCGCGCCGCTGCCGGAGCCCTGCTCCCCCGCCGACTCGCCCGAGGGTTTTCTGCCCGTTGCCCTCGCCGAGGCAACTTGCGTCAAGGCGTTGATCGAGGGAATGGACTCGGGCCCGTCAAGGATCGCCACCCGATCTTCCATGCGCTCGCAGTGATTCAGCACCGCGTCGTAAGCCGCCGCCGAAGTGAACCCCGGAGCGGCCACGATGGCGATCTCATCGATCGCCTCGAGCGCTCCCAAGCCCTTGCGGCTGCCTGTCAGCTCGTTGTCATCGCGGCAGTTCACCACGTAACAGCGGCTGCCACCATTGAGGAAGAAGCCGTTGACCGCGCGCGCCAGGTGGGTGCTTCGGATATCATCAGGCGCTTGGGCGAAAATGCGCAGGAATTGCGACCAACTATTGATCGCCACCGCTTCGTGGGGGCGAATGCTCACATTCGGCGCCAGGCCGACGAACCCGGCGGTGCTGGTTCCCACAGCCTGTATCGGCCGTGCCCCGGAAGGAACCTCCTCCACGTACACGCCTGGTGTAAGGTAATTCGGCATCGATGGCTCCTTTTGCCTGAACCCGGATCACTCCCCCGGTGGCTCCATGCGCAGCAGCCAGGGCTCATGTTCCGTGACGGTTTCTGGAATCGGAAAACGTTGCTCGACGCCGCCGGCCTGGACGCGCACCCAGCGAGAACGATCGCTTGGCCCGGCGTCGGCGACACACAGTCTGAATTCACCGTGCTGGTCGCTGCGAACAATGCGCCCGGTGGCCAGCAGCTCGATCTCGGCGCCCGCGACGGGAGTATCATCGCTCGTCAGGATACGACCGCAAATGGCCGTGAGCCCGGTCAAGTCCAGCCGGTGGGAGCGCACCGCGGCGAGCACGGGACGTTGCACGTGCTCGGTCAGGCAGGCCTCCAATTGAAACGTCGGACGCGGCGGTATGCCCTGAGCGAGCCACCAGGAGGGAGGCAGATCCGCGCTCAACAACTCCATCCCGGGCTCGCGATCGGCAGCGGCGAGCAAGCGAAGCAGCGCCTGCTCCTCCTCTGCCTTGTCAGGCCCGCTCACCGCCATCAGATAACGCACGCGAGCCAATGGCCGTTCGGAAGACGGCCGGCGCGAATGGGCACGGCGCTGAGGATCGGGTCGGGCGGTCAACAGTACGGCGGTCACGACAAGTTCCTCCGCCGCGGCCTCGAAACCGTGCGTGAAACGCGCGGCGAGGCCCCGGTCAGCCATTTCCGCGGTCCAGCGATGGAAGATCGCGTGGATCCTCGCTAGATCCATGCGGCCTCTCCACGCCGGCAATTGCGCTCGGTATTCCCGTGCGCACCGGTTACCACGGCGCCCGCGGATTGCCCGAGGTGCGTCGCAACGAGGCTCGGCTCGCAGCCCTCGAGGGGATTGAGAAATGCGACAAGGCCGGCGTTCCGCCCAATGAGCCGCCGGGCAGATATCTCCGCGTAGCTGCGCGCTTTCGGCTTGGACGCTGCCCACGAGCCGCTCGCGGGGATCGGAGATCCCCGATGGCGCTCGCCCCCCAACGGCATCAAAGACAGTTTGCGCAGCCGCATGGCCTGCGCTCCCCCGTGCCGCGGCCGAAAATGGCCACGCATAATCCACCCTTAGCGAGACTTGACGTGAGTCATTGTT
>NZ_JBXWZQ010000007.1:0-39078 GCF_059432795.1 Nitrococcus sp.
ATCCGATAGCCGCTGGCGGTGTAGTTCGGGAGTTGTGATGCGCGACGAGCAGAGCGATTTCCCAGCGCCTGATAGCGAGGGTGCTGTCCACCGCCTTGTGGCCAGTATCAAGGACGGCAACGGCCGCTGGGCACAGGCCCGCCGCCAATCCCGTCATCTCGGCCATCGCGCCGGCGCGCGGGCAGTACGTCAAGTCGTCGAGGCTTCGGCCCGGGCGGGGGTCAAGGCACTGACACTTTTCGTGTTCAGCAGCGAAAACTGGCGGCGCCCATCCAGCGAGGTGGGAATGCTCATGGAGCTCTTGATCCGAACGCTGGAGAAAGAGACTCCGCAACTGCACAAAAATCATGTGCGCCTGCGTTTGATCGGTGAACGGCGTCAATTCTCGCCGCGCCTGCGGACCAACATAATGGCCGCCGAGAATCTCACGGCAGGTAATTCTGGATTGCAGCTCAATCTGGCGGCCAGTTACGGCGGGCGCTGGGACATAGCGGCGGCGGCGCGGCGACTCGCAGAAGAGGTTGCCCACGGAAAGCGGGACCCGGCCTCGATCGATGAAAGGCTATTCGGCACGTACGTCTGCCTCGCGGGGCTGCCGGCCCCGGATCTTTTTATCCGTACCGGCGGTGAGCATCGGATCAGCAATTTTCTGCTCTGGCAGCTCGCCTATACCGAGCTCTACTTCACCGAGGTCCTGTGGCCGGATTTCGGTGCCGCGGAGTTCAATACGGCTTTGCGCTGGTTCGCCCAACGCCAACGTCGCTTCGGCATGACCGCTGAGCAAGTGGAGCGCCACGGTCGTGCTTAAATGGCGCGTGCTGACGGCTTTGGTGCTCATTCCCTGCATGCTTTGGATTGTATGGCGTGCACCGCCTGCGGCGCTGCCGGTCGCATTCGCCATTATTGCCGTATTCGGCGCCTGGGAGTGGTCTCGTTTGATCAACCTCGAGAGCCATGCGGCTCGATTGGGATATACGCTTGCCATCCTCGCTATCGTGTCCGGCGGCTGGCTTTGGCTCGGTGCCGGTGGCAGCGCGATGCCGATTGTCATCGTCGGTGCGCTCTGGTGGTTGATTGCCATGGGCTGGCTCGCGTCGTTCGTGCGCAGGCCAACCACGGGTGGGCCGCCACGGCTCGCCGCTGCGCTGGTGGGTGCCCTCGTCCTGGTGGCGTTCTGGTTCGCTGTTGTCACTCTGCATGACGAGCCCGCGTTCGGTCCTTACTGGGTTACCATGTTGCTGTTGCTGGTCTGGGGCGGTGATACGGGAGGTTATTTTGCCGGTCGTCTTTGGGGGCGACACAAGCTGGCGTTTCGGATAAGCCCGGGTAAAACCTGGGAGGGTGTCCTCGGCAGCCTTTTCCTGGGCGTCCTCGGTGGTGGCGCCTACCACCTTTGGGGGCGGATGCTCGACTTTGCTCCCTCGGGCGTGAGCCCTATGGTGTTTCTCGGGCTGGCGCTGGTTACCATTGGGGTCGCGATCGTGGGTGACTTGTTCGAAAGCATGCTCAAGCGACAGCGAGGTATCAAGGACAGCGGTGCTTTGCTGCCCGGGCATGGCGGCGTCCTGGATCGCATCGACGGCCTGTTGGCCGCAGCACCCATCTTGGCATTAGGCGTGCGGGGGATCAGCTGAGCGCATGCAACGCATAACGATTCTCGGGGCGACAGGCTCCATTGGCGTGAACACGCTGGATGTCATTGCCCGTCATCCGCAGCGTTTCGAGGTTTTCGCGTTGGCCGCCAATCGCGAGGTCGATCGCCTGTATGAACAGTGCCAGCGCTTTCAGCCCCGTTACGCGGCGCTTGCCGACGAACAGGCGGCGACCACGCTGCGCGAACGGCTCGGGGGGCGGCCCGAGTGCCCAACGCAAGTGCTCGGCGGGAGCGACGCTCTGAGCGAGTTGGCCGGCGCGAGCGAGGTGGATTGCGTCGTCGCGGGCATTGTCGGCAGTGCCGGATTATTGCCCACCCTTGCCGCGGCCCGCGCCGGGAAGCGGATCCTGCTCGCAAACAAAGAGGCCTTGGTGATGGCCGGCGCGCTCTTCCTGGCCGAGGTCAGGCGTAACGACGCGACGCTGGTCCCCGTCGACAGCGAACACAATGCCGTTTATCAATGTCTTCCAGCGGAGTTCGGGCAGCGTTCGCTGAACGATCTCGGAGTGCGGCGTATTCTGCTGACCGCTTCTGGCGGGCCCTTTCGTTGCCGGCCCTTGGACGAGTTGCCGGCGGTCACCCCAGCGGAGGCTTGCAGTCATCCCACCTGGGTGATGGGCCGAAAGATATCGGTGGATTCGGCCACGCTGATGAACAAAGGTCTGGAGCTGATTGAAGCGTGTTTGCTCTTCGACATTGAACCCGATTGCCTGGAGGCGGTCATTCATCCGCAGAGCGTCGTGCATTCGCTGGTCGAGTACGTGGATGGTTCGGTGCTGGCGCAGCTGGGAAATCCCGATATGCGCACGCCTCTGGCGCATGCGCTAGCGACGCCCGGGCGCATCACATCCGGTACGCGCCCGCTGGATTTGCTCAGCGTGGGCCGGCTTGAATTCGAGGCACCGGATCTGCGCCGCTTCCCCTGTTTGGGTCTGGCCTACCAGGCGATGCAAGCCGGCGGTTCGACGCCTGCGATTCTCAATGCCGCCAATGAAGTGGCCGTTGCTGCGTTTTTAGCGGAGCGGATCGCGTTCACCGCCATAGCCGCGGTGATCGAAGCCACGCTCGAGGCAGTTTCGGCAGAGTGCCCCGAAGATCTTGAGCAACTGCTGGCCATGGACCATGCTGCCCGGCGCGCAGCGCAGCGCGCCGTTGGCGAGTGGGCTGGGAGGCGTTAATGGGAATTCTCATCGACGTGCTGGCCTTCGTGGTGGCCATCGGCGTGCTGGTTATCGTCCATGAGTTCGGCCATTTCTGGGTCGCGCGGCGGGTGGGCATCAAAGTGTTGCGTTTCTCGGTCGGGTTCGGCCGGCCGATCTGGTCGCGCATCGGTCGTGATGGGACGGAGTACGCCATCGCGGGCATTCCCCTCGGCGGCTACGTCAAAATGCTCGACGAGCGCGAGGGAGATGTCCGAGAGGATCAGAAGGCGCAGGCCTTCAATCGCAAGCCGATTTGGGCGCGAAATCTCGTGGTCGTGGCCGGCCCGCTGTTCAACTTTGTATTCGCCGTTTTCGCCTACTGGGCGATCTTCGTGATCGGCAGCACCGAGCTGCGCCCCGTGATCGGCGAGGTCATTGATGGATCGCCGGCGGCGCTGGCCGGTTTTCAGCGCGGTGATGAAGTAAAGCGCATCGGCGGGGAGTCGACACCGAGCTGGGAAAACGTGCTCATGGAGTTCTTGGACAAGGGAGTCGGCTCGGGGCAACTGGATGTGCACGTCGAGACCGAGGCCGGCATCGAGACCACGCGCCATCTCGATTTGGACAAGGTTGGCCCGCTCGGCAAAAACCCCGATGTGCTCGCCGCGCTTGGGTTTCGCCCTTGGCTGCCCCGGGTGGAGCCGAAGGTAAGTGAGGTCCTGCCGGACAGTGCGGCGGCCGAGGCGGGTATTGAGCCCGGTGTCACCATCGTACGTGCCGATGAGCAGGTAATCGATACCTGGCAGGACCTCGTGCACTATGTTCAGCCCCGCGCCGGGGAGAAAACCACTTTAACCCTCGAGCAAGCGGGTCGACAGCGCCAGGTGGTCGTTACGATCGGGAGCCGCACGGCGGAAGACGGCTCGACGGTAGGCGTCCTCGGGGTTACGCCGGTCATACCGAAACAAGACATCGAGAGTTTGCGCCACACCGTCCAGTATGGGCCGATTCAGGCCATCGGCCGTTCCTTGAATCAGACTTGGGAAGCCTCGGCGCTGACGGTGAAAATGCTCTGGCGCATGGTGCTCGGCGAGGCGTCCATGAAGAATCTGAGCGGGCCAATCAACATCGCTCAATATGCGGGTATTTCCGCGAGCCTCGGTGTGGCTCCTTTTCTGAAGTTTCTCGCCATCGTCAGCATCAGTTTGGGTGTGCTCAACCTGCTTCCGGTGCCGGTGCTCGATGGGGGGCACCTGCTTTACAACAGCATCGAGTGGGTGAAAGGCCGTCCGCTATCGGACCGGGCCCAAGGGATCGGTCAGCAGATCGGGATCGTTTTGCTGATCTTTCTCATGGCGCTTGCCTTCTACAACGATCTGGCACGCCTTATTGGACCTCGGTAGCAACCAACAACGAGAGGGGTAATGCAAAGAGCGCTACTGGCGGTGGCACTGCTCGTGCAGCTCCACATCGCCGCCGCCGGAGAGGCATTCGACGTCTCGGATATTCGCATCAAGGGATTGCAACGGATCTCCGCCGGCACCGTTTTCAACTATCTGCCGATTCAGGTGGGTGACCGCATTGATGCCGATCGAATAGCCGAGTCCATACGGGTGCTCTATCGCACGGGCTTTTTCCAGGACGTGACGCTCGAGCGAGCCGGCAACGTTTTGATCGTCGATGTGGTAGAGCGCCCCGCCATCGCGCGGATCGAGCTGCACGGCAATGACGAAATCGGTAGCGATAAACTGCTCGAGGCATTGAAAGGTGTGGGGCTCGCCGAGGGGCGGGTGTTCAACCGTTCATTGCTCGCGACGGTGGAGCGGGAGCTGCAGCGCCAATACTTTGCGCTCGGCTATTACGACGTGCGTATCGAGAGCACGGTCTCGCCGTTGCCGCGCAACCGGGTCAGCATTCGGCTCGATATACGAGAGGGTGAGACGGCTTCGGTTCAGCAGATTCACTTCGTTGGCAACAAGCGCTTCAGTGACGACGAGCTGCGTGACCAGTTCGAGCTCGGTCCACGCGCCTGGTGGGCATTTTTCTCCGACTCGGATAAGTATTCGCGCCAAAAACTGGCTGGCGATCTGGAGCAGCTGCGCTCCTTCTACCAGAATCGAGGTTTCATCAACTTTTCGATTACGTCGACCCAGGTTTCCATAACCCCGGATCGGCGGCGCATCTATATCACTGTCAACCTGTCGGAAGGCGAGCAGTATCGGGTACGCGATATCAAGCTGGCGGGCAATCTCATCGTCCCGGAGGGGGAATTGCGTCGTCTCCTTAACGTGAAGGGTGGCGAGCTCTACTCACAGCTGGCGGTGACACAGAGCAGCGACGCGATCCGCAAGCGATACGGCGAGATCGGCTACGCTTTCGCCAATGTCAATGCCGTGCCGGACGTTGAAGAAGACGCAAAGACCGTCGACCTCACATTCTTCGTCGACCCGGCTGAACGGGTCTATGTACGGCATATCAACATCACCGGCAATGCGCGCACCCGCGATGAGGTGGTGCGTCAGGAAATGCAGCAGATCGAAGGCGGCTGGCTATCCACCGAGAAAGTCAAGCAATCACGGCGGCGATTGAACCGGCTGGGCTTTTTCAAGGAAGTGAACATCGAGACCCCACGGGTGCCCGGGTCGAGCGATCAGGTCGATGTGGACGTCGATGTCGAGGAGCGCCAGACTGGCAGCCTACGTGCCGGCATCGGGTTCGGCACCGGCAGCGGTTTGCTTCTGAATCTGGGCGTGCAGCAGGATAACTTCCTCGGTAGCGGCGACCGAGTGGGGTTCACCATCAACAACAATCGGATCAACACCGTCTACCAACTCGATTATCTCGACCGCTTCTACACGATGACCGGCATCAATCGGCGCATCGGCCTGGCCTATCGCGATACCAATGCGCGGCGGGCCAATTTGGCCAACTACGGTTTTACCTCGGCCACCGCCAACTACGGCTATCAGATCCCCTTGAGCAATGAGGATTCGATCGACGTCGGTGTGGAATTCGAAAATCTGACGCTCGATCTCACCAACAATCCGACAACGCTGCAGCAATCGTTCGTCGACCGCAACGGCAAGCAGAATTGGACGGTCAACACGTCCCTCGGATGGCTACACGATTCGCGCAATCGCGCGATTTTCCCGGATGAGGGCTGGCGGCAGCATTTCACCGGCCAGTTGGCGCTACCCGGAAGTCAGCTGCAGTATTTCCGGCTCAATGCCGAGCAGCAGTATTTCAAGGGCTTGACGAAAAATCTGACCCTCATATTGAGCAGCACGGTGAGTTATGGGGACGGCTACGGCGACACCGATACGCTGCCGTTTTTCAAAAATTATTTCGCCGGTGGCATCTCCACGATTCGTGGTTTCAACATCAACGCACTCGGGCCGCGAGACGAGAACAACGATCAAACGGGAGGGAATTTGCGTTTGTTGGGCAGCGCCGGGTTGCGTTTCCCGACGCCTTTCGTCGATCCGAAATCGGCTCAGCTCACCACATTCATCGATTTTGGCCAAGTCTACGATACCCTTCGCGGCGACGTTGATCTGAGCGACCTGCGCTACTCAGCGGGCTTGGCAGTGACGTGGTTCTCGCCCCTGGGTCCGTTGACAATAAGCCTTGCGCGACCGTTAAATGCGAAATCCAATGACGACACCCAGTTCTTCCAATTCTCGGTTGGCTCGTTCTTTTGAACACGCTAGGAACGATGATCAGAGCTTTATGAATATTCGAAATATACCGGTGTTGCTCGGTGCTGTTGCCCTCATCATCGCGATGATGGGGACCGTGAGGGCGGCCGAGCTCAAGATCGGCTTCGTTAACCCGGCGCGGGTCTCCTCGCAGGCGCCGCAGGCGGAAGCGGCCCGGAAAAAGTTAGAGAAGGAATTCGCTCCGAGGGATCAAGAAATTGTGGCCATGCAGAAAGATTTGAGCGAACTCGAGGCACGGATGCAGCGTGATGGCGCCGTGATGAGCGATGAGAAAAAGATGGGCCTGCAGCGGGAAATTATCGCCCGTCGCCGGGACGTTCAGCGCACCCAAGAGGCGTTCCGCGAGGATTTCAACATGCGGCGCAATGAGGAACTCGCCAACCTCCAGCGGCGGATCGTAAGGACGGTGGGTGGGTTCGCCAAGGAGCAAGGTTTCGATCTTATCGTCACCGACGGCGTGATCTATGCGAGTTCTGAGATCGATATCACGGACCGCATCATAGAGCGCTTGCGCCGGGATTATCAGTCGGGCAGGTGAGGCCGTGACGGGCATGGAGCGGTCTCAAGAGTCTCGTGTGTGCACCATGCCATGACAGATCCGCACGGCGTGAGCCTCGCAACGCTGGCGAACCTGATCGGGGCGCGGCTCGAAGGGGACGGCTCGAAGCGAATTCGGCGTGTCGCCTCGCTTGAGGAGGCGCGGCCCGACGCGTTGTGCTTCCTGGCCGACAGCCGCCATCGTCGCTATCTGGCGCATACTCGCGCAGGGGCCGTGATCTTGCGCGCCCAGGATCTTGCGGCGGCGCCTGTGGCGGCATTGGTCTGCGAGGACCCTCACGTGGCGTTTGCCCGAGCCGCGCAGCACCTCATGGGTGCCGTGCAGCCCATGCCGGGGATACATCCGACCGCCTGGGTGCATCCGGAGGCGATATTGGAGAGTGCGGTGGCCGTGGGCCCGCAGGCAAGCGTTGCGCGTGGCGCCTATCTCGCTCGCCACGTCAGTGTGGGGGCCGGCTGTGTGATCGGTGAAGCGGTCGAAGTCGGTGAAGATAGCCGTTTGATGGCGAATGTGACGATCTATTCCAATACGATTCTGGGCCGGCGTGTCATCGTCCACTCCGGCGCCGTTCTGGGCTGCGACGGTTTTGGTTACGCGAACGACGGTGGTCGCTGGGTCAAGGTGCCGCAGGTAGGCCGCGTTATCATCGCCGACGATGTGGAGATTGGCGCTAATACGGCGGTCGATCGGGGGGCACTCGGGGACACGGTGATCGAGGAAGGCGTCAAGATCGACAATCTGGTGCAGGTCGCCCACAACGTGCGTCTGGGGGCGCATACCGCAATGGCCGGCTGTTCGGCCGTCTCCGGCAGCACGCGAGTCGGCAGGTACTGTAGCATTGGGGGTGGCGCCGGATTGGCCGGTCATTTGCGTATCTGCGACGGGGCGCGGATGACGGGCATGGCGATGGTCACCCATGACATCCGAGAGCCCGGCGACTACTCGTCCGGCACGCACATATCGCCCACCCGACGGTGGCGACGCAATGCGGTGCGTTTCAATCAGCTCGACGATATGGCCCGGCAGCTGCGGCGTCTTCAGCAGGAGCTTGCGGAGCTACAGGCCGGGGAAAACGAGCTCCCTCGATCCAAATAGCATAGCGGGTATAACAAGACCATGGATATTCACGGCATCCTCAACAATCTGCCGCACCGGTTCCCGTTTCTCATGATCGATCGGGTCCTGGAATGCGTTCCCGGAGAGATGCTCGTGGGTATCAAAAACGTATCGATTAACGAGCCCTATTTCAGCGGGCATTTCCCGCAACGGCCGGTGATGCCGGGGGTGCTCATTTTGGAAGCCATGGCACAGGCGTGTGGCTTGCTCGCGTTCAAGACTCGGGAACAGCAGCCCGACGAGGAGCAGCCGGATGCCACGAAGATTTTCTATCTGGTCGGCATCGAGAAGGCGAAATTCAAGCGCCCGGTAGAGCCCGGTGACCAACTGCGGCTGGCGGTAAGCTTTAGCCGCAGCATGCGCGGGATCTGGATGTTTGCGGCCGAATCCCACGTTCAGGACACCCTTGTTGCTCAAGCGCAAATCCGTTGCACGATGCGGGAAATCTGAGCGTGATCCATCCCCGTGCCGTCATTGATCCTGCAGCGGAGCTCGCTGATGATGTCGTGGTCGGGCCGTACGCGGTCATCGGTCCAGAGGTGCAGATTCTGACGGGGACATGGATTGGTCCGCATGTCGTTATTCAGGGGCCGACGCGCATCGGCCGCAACAACCGTATTTTTCAATTCGCCTCAATTGGCGAAATACCGCAGGACAAGAAATTTCGGGGCGAACGCACCTGGCTCGAAATCGGTGCCGGCAATACGATTCGAGAATACGTCACCATCAACCGCGGTACCGAAGCCGGCGGCGGGATCACCCGGGTCGGTGACGATAATTGGATCATGGCGTATTGCCATATCGCGCACGATTGCGCGGTAGGCAACGCGACCGTATTCGCCAACAACGCCTCGCTGGCCGGGCACGTTATTGTGCACGATCATTCGATTCTGAGCGGTTTCTCTTTGGTACATCAGTTCAGCCGCCTGGGAGCGCATTGTTTTTTGGCGTTCGGGGCTCATGTGGACCGGGACGTCCCACCTTATGTGATGGCGGCCGGCCAGCGTGCCACGCCTCGCGGGATCAACATCAAGGGCCTGCAGCGCCACGGCTTCGCCAAGGAGACGGTGCAGGCACTGAAGCGAGCGTACAAGACGTTGTATTGCTCCGGGCTGCGGCTGGACGCGGCATTGGCAACGTTGGACGAGATCGGTCTCGAAGTGCCCGATGTGGCGACCTTCAGTCACTTCATTCGTGGCAGCCAGCGCGGCATAATTCGCTGAATCGGCTTCACCGGGGGGATGGCGAGAACCCTCCTGCGAACGCTGGCGGCGCGGTGTTCGCTCCAGCGATCCCGCGCGGAGCGCCCGCGCCGCGGGCGAGACCGCTCGCGTAGGCGAGAGCACGTGCTGGAGGCACTATGCAACGCATCGCCATGGTCGCCGGTGAGCTCTCGGGCGATCTCCTCGGTGCCGGGCTGATTCAGGCGCTAAAACGCCGTCATGCGGATGCGCGCTTCGAGGGTATCGGCGGGCCGGCCATGATGGCAGCGGGTTTGCGCAGCTTCTACCCCATGGAGGCGCTCTCGGTCATGGGTCTGGCCGAGGTGCTGCGCCATCTGCCGGGACTGATTGCGTTGCGCCGTCGTCTCGTGCAACGTCTTCGCGCCCATCCGCCCGATGTATTCATCGGCATCGATTCGCCCGATTTCAATCTGGGGCTGGAGCGGCGTTTGCGTGCACTCGGTGTGCCTACGGCCCACTACGTGAGCCCCTCCGTGTGGGCGTGGCGGCAGTGGCGTATCAAGAACATCGCGCGCTCCGTTGATCTCATGCTGGCATTGCTGCCCTTTGAGTCGCATTACTACCAGGCGCGGGGGGTGCCGGTGGTGTTCGTCGGACACCCAGCGGCCGATCGCTATGCGCTCGAGCCTGATGCGAGCGTTTTTCGTAGCCGCCTCAACCTGCCGCTCGGTGTGCCTGTGCTTGCCGTGCTGCCCGGTAGCCGGCAAAGCGAGGTCTCCCGGATGGGGCCCGTCTTCGCGGCGGCAATGGCTACGCTCCTGCGTCGTCGCCCGGGTCTGCAGCTGACCGCGGCTATGGCGACACCGGCGTTGCGACGGCAGTTTGCGCGCCAGCTCGAAGCGCTCGGCGTGGTCGGCTGCCGATTAATTGAGGGCGAGGTCGAGGCGGTCATGGGGGCGGCCGACGTCGTGCTCACGGCTTCGGGCACCGCGACACTGGAGGCCATGCTGTTGCAGCGCCCTATGGTTGTTGCCTATCGCGTTGCCCCAGTGACCGCCGCTGTGGTTGCGACACTGAGATTGATCAAGACGCGCTATTTCGCGCTGCCCAACCTGCTCGCCGAAGAGGCGCTGGTGCCCGAATACATTCAGGGCCGCGCCACGCCCCACCGACTGGTGAGTGCCGTCGAGGAATTGCTCGACGACCCGGTGCGGGCAAGCTACCTTCGTCATCGCTTCCGGCAGCTGCATGGCGCGTTGCGGCGTAACGCGGATGAGCGTGCGGCGGATGCATTGGAGCAACTCGTGACCGGATGAGCGGATGCTTGAATTGCCCCCACAGGCCGTTCACATCGCCGGTATCGATGAGGCCGGTCGAGGACCGCTCGCCGGCCCGGTGTTCGCGGCGGCCGTGATACTTGCCCCGGCGCCCATTGCGGGGATCGCCGACTCGAAAAGCCTAACGGCCGCGCGGCGCAGCGAGCTGGCGGAGCTCATTTGCGAGCGCGCCATAGGCTGGGCGCTCGGTCGGGCGGAAGTCGAAGAGATCGATCAGCTCAACATCCTTCAGGCGAGTTTGCTCGCGATGCAGCGGGCGGTGGCCGCGCTTGTTCCCAATCCCGGACTCGTGCTGGTCGACGGTCGTGATAAGCCCTCGCTGCCGTGCCGCGTAAGCGCTATCGTGCGCGGAGACGTTACTGTCAAGGCGATCAGTGCCGCCTCCATCCTGGCGAAGGTGGCACGCGACGCCGAAATGGCCGCGCTGGAACAGCGCTATCCCGGCTACGGCTTGGCTCGGCACAAAGGATACGGTACACAAGAGCATTTGGCCGCGTTGCGCCGCCTCGGCCCGGCGCCCGTTCATCGTCGCTCGTTTCGGCCCGTGCGCGAACTGCTTGGCACGCCGTGACGCGCCGGGCCTGAGCCGATCGGCCTCGCGGCAGGATCGCCCGGCGTCACGCTCGCCGCGGCCGGCGAATGTTGCGCGTCTTGCGCCCCACGCACCTCGGGCGTTCGACGCCGTCAGTATGGCACCGAGCCGCGACATCAACCCGGCACCAGACGAACAAGGCAAGCCATGTCTGCTTCTTTCGCACACCTGCATCTTCACAGTGAGTTCTCGCTTCAAGATGGCCTGATTCGAGTAAAGCCTCTGATGCAGGCGGTGGCGCAGGCCGGTATGCCAGCCGTGGCGCTCACGGACCTCGGCAATTTATTCGGCGCGGTGAAGTTCTACCGAGCGGCCGTGAACGCGGGCATCAAACCCATCATCGGTGCCGATGTGCGCATCGCGGATGCCGGAGTTCCCGAGGGACATACGCGCCTCGTCCTGCTGTGCGCGAACGCTCAAGGGTATCGCGCGCTTACCCGCGTCCTCACCCGCAGTTATCTCGAGGGTCAACAGCTGGGAATCCCGGTGATCGATCGGGAGTGGCTACGCGGTCAGTCGGCCGGGCTGATCGCTCTCTCCGCAGCGCGCGAAGGCGATGTCGGACGTGCCCTGCTTGCCGGCGAGCCCGTACTTGCCGCGCGCAAACTCGACTTCTGGCAGGAGCAATTTGGCGAGCGCTACTATCTGGAGCTTCAGCGCACCGGGCGCCCGGGTGACGAGGAGCATGTGCAGGCAGCGGTGGAGCTGGCGAGCGCACGCGGTGTGCCGGTCGTGGCGAGCAATGACGTGCGTTTTCTGCGCGCGCAGGATTACGCCGCGCATGAGGTGCGGGTGTGCATCCAGGAGGGCCGCACACTGGATGACAAGCACCGTCCACGGGTTCATAGCGAGCAGCAATATCTGCGCACGCCTGAGGAAATGGCCGCTCTGTTCGCCGATCTCCCGGAGGCGTTGGAAAATTCGCTTGAGATTGCGCGCCGTTGCAACCTCCATCTCACCCTGAGCCGCAGCGCCTTACCGGCATATCCCATTCCCGAGGGGATGAGCGTCGAGGCCGTGCTGCGTCGAGAGGCCGGGCAGGGACTGGAACAGCGGCTGCGAGGGACCTTGGAGCCGGATCACCCGGACGGCGATGCGCACCGGCGACGCTACACAGAGCGTCTCGAGCGCGAGCTCGGCGTGATCATCGAAATGGGATTTCCCGGCTATTTTCTGATCGTGGCGGATTTCATCCGCTGGGCGAAGCGACATGCGATTCCGGTCGGGCCGGGACGTGGCTCCGGAGCCGGCTCGCTGGTCGCCTATGCGTTGCAAATCACCGACTTGGACCCGCTGTGCTATGACTTGCTCTTCGAGCGCTTCCTCAATCCGGAGCGGGTCTCGATGCCCGACTTCGATGTCGATTTCTGCATGGAGAATCGCGATCGCGTTATCGACTATGTCGGTGAGCGTTACGGCCGTGACAAGGTCTCGCAAATCGTTACCCACGGCACCATGGCGGCCCGCGCCGTGGTACGCGATGTGGGCCGGGTGCTCGGCCATCCGTACGGCTATGTGGACCGCATCGCCAAACTGATTCCCTTTGAGATCGGGATCACCTTGAACAAAGCGCGGGAGCAGGAGGAGGAGCTGGACCGGCTCTACCGCGACGACGAGGAGGTCCGACTTCTGCTGGATATGGCCTGCAAGCTGGAAGGCTTGGCGCGCAATGTGGGGCGGCACGCCGGCGGTGTCGTGATTGCGCCCTCCGAGCTCACCGATTTCGCGCCGCTTTACTGCGAACCGGGCGGGCAGGGGTTGGCGACCCAGTATGACAAGGATGATATCGAAGCGGTTGGCCTGGTGAAATTCGATTTTCTGGGCTTGCGCACGCTGACGATCATCGATTGGACGGTCAAGGCAGTCAATACGCTGCCTCGCGCGAGCGATGAGCCGGAGGTCGATATCAATACCATTGCCTTGGATGACGGCAAGACCTTCGAGTTGCTCAGGCGCTGCGCTACCACGGCGGTATTTCAGCTTGAGTCGCGAGGCATGAAAGACCTGATGCGGCGTCTGCAGCCGGATAGCTTCGAGGACATCATCGCGTTGGTGGCGCTGTTTCGTCCCGGGCCCTTGCAGTCGGGCATGGTGGATGACTTCATTGCACGCAAACACGGTCGGGCGCCCGTGGCTTATCCCACCCGAGAACTCCACCACGAGGCACTGAAACCGGTTCTCAAGCCAACCTACGGCATCATCCTTTACCAGGAACAGGTGATGCAGATCGCCCAGAGCCTGGCGGGGTACAGTCTCGGAAGCGCTGATCTTTTGCGTCGCGCCATGGGCAAGAAAAAGGCGCAGGAGATGGCAGAGCAGCGCCATATATTCCTCAAAGGCGCGACTGAGCAGGGCGTACCCCGGCGCCAAGCCGAAGGGCTCTTCGATCTGATGGAGAAATTCGCCGGGTACGGCTTCAACAAGTCCCACTCGGCTGCCTATGCGTTGCTCGCTTACCAAACGGCCTGGCTCAAAGCCCACTATCCGGCGCCTTTCATGGCGGCCGTGCTGTCCGCGGACCTCGACAACACCGACAAGGTGGTCGCTCTGATCGAGGAGTGCCGCAGCATGCAACTCGTCGTCGAGCCACCGGATGTCAACCGCTCCGAATACAAGTTCCGGGCCCGGGAAGGCCGCCATATCGTTTACGGCTTGGGAGCGGTGAAGGGCATTGGGCTGTCCGCCATCGAGGCCTTGCTCGAGCAGCGCGAGGCGAATGGTCCTTACGCCGATCTCTTCGATCTGTGTCGCCGGGTCGATCTGCGGCGGGTCAACAAACGCGTCATAGAGGCCTTGATACGCTCGGGCAGCCTCGACGGTCTGGCCGCCAATCGCGCCAGTGCATGGCATTATTTGCCGCAAGCGTTGCAATCCGCCGAGCAACAATGCCGGAATCGGGATGCCGGTCAGGTGGACCTGTTCGGCCTCGGGGCGACGCCGCTCGAGGACGCGTCATCGGCGGCGCCGAGTTCAAGCGTGGCGGAGTGGGAGGAGCAGGAGCGGCTGGCGGCCGAGAAGGCAACGCTCGGCCTCTACCTTACGGGCCATCCAATTGATCGCTATGAAGCCGAACTGGACAGTATCGTCAGTGCGCGATTGAAGCAACTCAACGCGGGTAGCCTCGGCGAGCCGCAACGGGGTGTGGCACCCACGCGCGAGGCAGAGCGCAAGGCGGTCGTCGTGGCCGGCCTGGTGGTGGCGCTACGCGCGCGCTACACGCAAAACGGCGGGCGCATGGGGTTCATCACTCTGGACGATCGCACCGGGCGCATCGATGTGATCCTTTTCCCCGAAGCTTACAAGCGTTTTCACCACCGCTTAATCAAGGATCAGTTGCTCGTGGTGGAAGGAGCGCTCGGCTACGACGAGTTCACGGACGGTTATCGAGTGGCCGCCGAGCGTGTGCTCGATATGGGCGAGGCACGCGAGGTGTATGCCCGACGCCTGGTCGTCGGTGTTACGGCGGCACAGGCGGGAAACGGTTTCATACCGGCGTTGCGTGAGGTATTGGAGCCGTTTCGTCAGGGCCGTTGTCCCGTATGGCTCGAATACCAGGGCCAGGGGGCCGGGGTGACCTTGCGTTTGGGCGAGGCCTGGAGTGTTCGGCCAAGCGACGATCTGCTAAAGCGCCTTGCTCAGGTCACCGATCCGACGAGCGTGCGAATCGATTACTGAGGTGTTCTACAGTGCCTGTGTCTTCCCCCGTGCGTGACGGCGGGAAGTGTCAATAACCGCGGTATTTCGTTAAAGTAGCGGCTTCGCGCTGCTCGGCTCGGACTCGGTGATCCATCCCTGGTTTCATACTGCACCACGCGGCCTGCGGAGCGGCGTGTCGGCCATGTTACGATTACGGATTTTTGCGTATAGCCAGAGTGCTGACTTGGGTAGGGATGATGAATTTAAATTGCCTCGACTTCGAACGTCCCATCGCCGAGCTGGAGGCGAAGATCGAGGAGCTGCGTTATGTCGGCAATGACGCTGAAGTCAACATCAATGATGAGATCGGCCGCCTGCAGCAGAAGAGCCGGCAGCTGACCGAGCAGATTTTCTCCTCGCTTTCGGCTTGGCAAATTGCTCAGCTTGCCCGCCATCCCCAGCGGCCTTACACCCTGGATTATTTGCCGCGAATTTTCACCGAGTTCGAGGAGTTGCATGGAGACCGGCGGTTCGGCGACGATCCCGCGATCGTAGGCGGCATGGCACGCCTTGAAGGACGCCCGGTGATGGTGATCGGCCACCAAAAGGGACGTGACACGAAAGAGAAAATCCTGCGCAATTTCGGTATGCCCCGTCCGGAGGGATATCGTAAGGCATTGCGGCTGATGGGGCTGGCCGCGCGTTTGCGCCTGCCGGTCCTGACCTTCATCGATACGCCCGGCGCCTATCCGGGGGTCGGCGCCGAGGAACGCGGCCAGAGCGAGGCCATTGCCTATAACCTCAAGGCGATGGCGGAGCTACCTACGCCGATTATCAGCACGGTGATCGGCGAGGGCGGCTCGGGTGGTGCCCTCGCCATCGGGGTGGGGGATCGTTTGCTGATGCTGAGCTACAGCACCTATTCCGTCATCTCGCCCGAGGGCTGCGCCGCCATACTCTGGAAGAGCCCGGAGAAGGCGCCAGAGGCCGCCGAGGCCATGGGTATCACGGCCGAGCAGCTGCTCAAGCTGGGGCTGGTCGACGAGGTTCTTACCGAGCCGCTCGGTGGCGCCCATCGGGACTATACCAAGATGAGCGAGATTCTGCGGGCCGCTTTGTTGGAAGCCCTCGCCCGGCTGAACGAGCTCGATACCGCGGATTTGGTGCAGCAGCGCTATGAGCGGCTCATGCGGTTTGGGAGCTACCGTGAGTAGCGATTGAGCCGATATGGTTGCGTTCAGTGTGGAATCGTTCGCGCGCGCGGTAGAGCCTTGGCGCGATGTCCCGAGCCTCTGGATCGCCTACAGCGGTGGGCACGACTCCACCGTATTGTTGCACGCCGCGGTCGCTGCAGGCTTGCCGGTTCGCGCATTGCACGTCGACCACGGCCTGCACACCCAATCGGGCGAGTGGGCGGCCCACTGCAGGGCTCAATGCCAGGCCCTCGGAGTGGCGCTGCGAATCGAGCGCGTCACCGTGCAGGCGGCTGGCGAGGGTTTGGAGGCGGCCGCTCGCAAGGCCCGCTACCGGGCCTATGCGGCGGTCTTGACCGCTAACGAGTGCCTCGCCACGGCGCATCATGCCGACGACCAGGCCGAGACGGTGCTGCTGCGAGTGCTGCGGGGGACAGGGGTTGACGGCCTTGCGGGAATGCCCGTTGAACGTGCGCTCGGCGCGGGTCGACTCATCCGCCCCTTGCTGGCATTCCGCCGCGCGGATTTGGCCGCCTATGCGGCTTGCCACGCGCTGAGCTGGGTCGACGACCCCGCTAACGAGTGCGAGCAGCATGACCGCAGTTTCTTGCGCCAGCGCGTGGTGCCGTTGCTGGAGAAGCGCTGGCCGGGAGTGACGGGACGCCTGGCGCGGCTGGCGGGCCATGCCGCTACCACCTCAGAGTTGGCGCAGCGCTGGGCGGTACGGCAGCTAAAGGGCGAGGAGGAGAGACCGACCCTGGCCGTGTCCGTCGTCGTCGAATTGGATGAACCCGCGCGGTTGCAGCTGCTGCGAACCTGGATGCGGCGGCGCCATTGCCGCCCGCCGCCGGAGCGCCGATTACGCCAGGGCCTTGCCGACTTGCTATGCGCGGCGCCCGATCGGCAACCCGCGCTCGAGTGGGCCGATGGCACGATACGCCGCTACCAGGGTCGGCTCTACCTTTTGCCGCCGTGTCTGGGGCAACCGCTAGGGGGCGCTTTGCATTGGGACATGAAGCGACCGCTGATCGTGCCGGATGTGGGCCGGCTGGAGGCCACGGCCAGTATCGGCCGAGGGCTGCGGGCGCAGAGTCTGCAACGGGCGCCCATCGCGGTGCGTTTTCGTCAAGGCGGCGAGTGCATGCGCGTGCGCGGGCATGCCCGGGATCGCACGCTCAAGCGTCTGCTCCAGGAGCGGGCCGTGCCGCCATGGGTGCGAGGGCGCTTGCCGCTGCTGTACATCGGTCGCGAACTCGCGGCCGTAGCGGATCTGGCCATTGCCGAGGCGTTCGCCGCGGGTCCCGCAGAGCCAGGTTGGGAGCTGCACTGGTACCCCGCGCTCGCGCCATACCGGGAGGATTCTGCGTTGTGAAGCCAGGGGCGTTCTGCTACCTTAAAAGGCCATTCTGGGGCCCCGCACTACCACTCCCGATCCGAATGGTCGCGAAAGCAGCCTTATGACGCGGTTCATCTTCATTACGGGCGGTGTCGTCTCCTCACTGGGGAAAGGCATCGCCGCGGCGTC
The DNA here is from genome assembly GCF_059432795.1 of Nitrococcus sp. NCBI lineage: Bacteria > Pseudomonadati > Pseudomonadota > Gammaproteobacteria > Chromatiales > Ectothiorhodospiraceae > Nitrococcus > Nitrococcus sp. The sequence continues at coordinate 17,658 of NZ_JBXWZQ010000007.1, forward strand.
TCTAGGCAGCATCCTTCAGGCCCGCGGTCTCAACGTCACGCTGGTCAAGCTCGACCCTTATATCAACGTTGATCCGGGAACGATGAGCCCGTTTCAGCACGGCGAGGTATTTGTCACCGACGACGGCGCCGAAACGGACCTCGACCTGGGGCACTATGAGCGTTTCGTGCGCACGCGCATGACATGCGCCAACAATTACACCACTGGGCGTATCTACGAGAGCGTCATACGCAAGGAGCGGCGCGGCGACTATCTCGGCAGCACGGTGCAGGTGATCCCCCATATCACCGACGAGATCAAGCGTTGTGTTGAGCAGGGTGCTGGTGATGCCGATCTGGCCTTGGTGGAAATCGGCGGTACGGTTGGCGACATCGAGTCGCTGCCTTTTCTCGAAGCCATTCGTCAAATGGGCTCGGAACTGGGCCGCGAGCGCTGTCTATACGTGCACCTGACGTTGGTGCCGTTCATCGGCGCCGCCGGAGAGATGAAGACCAAGCCCACGCAGCATTCGGTCAAGGAACTGCGCTCGATCGGCATTCAGCCGGATATCCTGCTGTGCCGGGCTTCCTGTGCCATTCCGGAAGAGGAGCGGCGCAAGATCGCCTTGTTCACCAATGTCGAGCCGCGGGCGGTGATTACCGCGGTCGACGTGGACAACATCTACAAGGTCCCGGGGCTGCTGCACGACCAGGGGCTGGATCAAATCGTCGCTGAGAAACTCGGTCTGGTGCTGCCGCCGGCGGACTTGGCTGATTGGCAACGCGTCGTACGCGCCATGCAGCATCCCGAGGGCCAAGTCACAGTCGCCATGGTGGGCAAGTACGTCAACCTCACCGATGCGTATATGTCGCTCAATGAGGCGCTGCGCCATGCCGGTGTGCAGAGTCGATTGAAAATCAACATCCGTTATGTCGACTCTGAAGAGATCGAGCGCAAGGGGCCAGAGATTCTCGAGAGCGCGGATGCGATCCTGGTGCCGGGTGGTTTCGGCGAACGGGGCGTGGAAGGTAAGATCAGCGCGGCCGGCTATGCGCGCCGACAGGGTATCCCCTATCTGGGAATTTGTCTGGGCATGCAGGTGGCGGTGATCGAATTCGCCCGCTCCGTCGGCGGCTTTGCACAGGCCCACAGCACGGAGTTTTTGGCGAATCCGCGAGATCCGGTCATCGGTCTCATCTCCGAGTGGATGAACCCGGAGGGCCTGGCGGAATATCGCGACGCGCACTGCGATCTGGGCGGAAGTATGCGTCTGGGCAGCCAATTGTGTCGCCTGGTGCCGAATACCCGTATCCACCGTATCTACGGCAAGGACACCATTTTTGAGCGCCACCGCCACCGCTACGAATTCAACAATCGGTATGCCGAAGCTTTGAGCGAGGCGGGTTTGCGAATCTCGGGCTGGTCTCGGGATAACATGCTGGTCGAGGTGATCGAGCTACCGGATCATCCCTGGTTTCTCGCCTGCCAGTTTCATCCTGAATTCACTTCGGCTCCGCGTGACGGACATCCGTTGTTTACCCATTTCATACGCGCGGCCGCCGAGTGCCAGAGACGCACCGGCGCTGACCCCTTGGTAGCGGCGCCTGTCACGGAAAGGAGCTAGCCATGGCCGCGTTCGAGATTTGCGGCTTTCCCGTGGGACTCGACGAGCCTCTGTTCTTGATCGCAGGGCCCTGTGTGGTGGAATCGCAGCAGCTTGCACTGGACAGTGCCGGTGAGCTCAAAGAGATCTGCGCTGCGCTGTCGATTCCCTTTGTCTATAAAAGCTCGTTTGATAAAGCCAATCGCTCTTCACACCGAAGCTTCCGTGGCCTCGGTATGGAGGAGGGCTTGCGCATTCTCGAGCAGGTGCGCCGCGACATCGGCGTCCCGGTGCTCACTGATGTCCATGAGGACACGCCTCTGGGGGAGGTGGCGGCGGTTGTCGATCTGCTGCAGACGCCGGCCTTTCTCTGCCGTCAGACGAATTTTATCCAGAACGTTGCCCGGCAGGGGCTGCCGGTGAATATCAAAAAAGGGCAGTTTCTCGCGCCCTGGGACATGACCCACGTGGCAGAGAAAGCCCGTGCCGTGGGCAATGAGCGCGTCCTCGTCTGCGAGCGAGGCGTCTCCTTCGGCTACAACAACTTGGTATGCGATATGCGCTCATTGGCGGCGATGCGCCACAGCGGCAGCCCCGTCGTATTCGATGCGACTCACTCGGTGCAGTTGCCCGGTGGACAAGGAAGTGTTTCGGGCGGCCAGCGCGAGTTCATACCGGTGCTTGCGCGCGCCGCGGTGGCGGCTGGGGTCTGCGGCGTATTCATGGAGACGCACCCCAGACCGGAGCGCGCTTTGAGCGATGGCCCGAACTCCTGGCCGCTCGGGCAGATGCGTCGCCTCCTCGAGGTACTCAAGGAGATCGACTACGGAGTCAAGCATCGCGGGCTGATCGAGTTGGAGCCTGCAACAACGCAGGCCGTCGACTGAAGAACCGATAAATTAGGCGTACGAAGCGGTCAAATGCCGCCTGGCTGAGGAAATAGCAACCGATGTCGACCATCAAGGCCATAAGGGCTCGGGAAATATTGGACTCGCGTGGCAACCCCACGGTGGAAGCGGAAGTCATGCTCGATAATGGGGTGCGCGGCCGCGCCGCGGTTCCTTCCGGCGCTTCCACCGGAACACGGGAGGCCTGCGAGCTGCGTGATGGCGAGCCGAACCGTTATCTGGGCAAAGGCGTGCGCCGGGCCGTGAGCAATGTCGATACGGAGATCAATGCCGCCTTGGTCGGGATGGCCGCCGGGGAGCAGCGCGCCATCGACGAGCGGATGATCGAGCTTGACGGCACGGAGAACAAAAGCCGCCTGGGCGCCAATGCCATCCTTGCCGTTTCCCTGGCTGCTGCACGCGCGACCGCCACCGATCGAGGCATATCACTGTTTCGCCATCTGCGGAGCGAGCCGCCCTATACGTTGCCGGTTCCGTTGATGAATATCCTTAATGGCGGAGCGCATGCCGACAACCGGATTGATATACAGGAATTCATGATCATGCCGATAGGCTTCGCCACGTTCCGCGAAGCGCTGCGTTGCGGCAGTGAAGTATTCCATGCCTTGAAAGCGGTGCTCGCCCACCGTGGGCTGAGCACCGCTGTCGGCGACGAGGGAGGTTTCGCGCCCGATCTGCCTTCCAACGAGTCGGCTTTGGAACTCATTTGGGAAGGCGTGGAGAAGGCAGGTTACCGCATGGGTGATCAGGTTCTCCTCGCGATGGATCCGGCGAGTTCGGAGTTCTATCGCGACGAAGCCTATCATTTGGAGGCCGAGGGCCGAGTCTTCAGTTCCAGTGAGTTCGTCGAGGTTCTCGCCGGCTGGGTCGATCGCTACGCCATCACCTCCATCGAGGACGGGATGGCGGAAAATGACTGGGACGGCTGGAAAGTGCTCACTGACGCGCTTGGAGAGCGTGTCCAGCTGGTCGGCGACGACGTGTTCGTCACCAATACCCGCCTCATACAGCAGGGCATCGACCGGGGTATCGCCAACTCCATTCTCATCAAGCCCAATCAGATCGGCACGTTGACGGAGACCCTCGATGCAATCGCCTTGGCGGAACGGTCCGGCTACTCCACGGTGATCTCGCATCGTTCTGCGGAAACGGAAGACACGACGATCGCCGACTTGGCGGTCGCCTCTGCCGCGACCCAGATCAAAACGGGTGCGCCGTGCCGCTCTGAACGGGTAGCGAAGTACAACCAGCTGCTGCGTATCGAGGAAGAATTGCAGGATGACGCGCGCTACGCCGGTCCCGCGGCGTTAGCCAAGCTCGGCTCCCACAACTGAGCCCAGGAGGTCGGCGCTGGTCATGCGCTGGATCGTTGGTTTTTTGCTGATGCCGCTGTTGGCGTTGCAAGTGCGACTGTGGTGTGGCGACGGTAGCATCGTCGAGGTGTTGCGCCTGCACGAAGCGGTGGCCGCGCAGCGCGACGAGAATGCCGCGCTGCAGCGGCGAAATCAAGCACTGGCGGCGGATGTGCGGGATCTCAAGCAGGGACTGCAGGGATTGGAAGAACGGGCGCGGCGTGAACTCGGCATGATTCGTCGCGACGAGGTCTTCTATCAGGTGGTTGTACACGAAGATGGCTGAGCGAGGTGCCCGCTGCTGGGCGGTCGTGCCCGCCGCCGGCGCCGGGCGGCGCTTTCGGAGCACTCTGGCCAAGCAGTATGTAACGGTGCACGGACGCTGTGTGCTTAGCTGGACGCTCGAGGCATTGCTTGCAGTAAGCGCCATCGAGCAAATTGTCGTCGCCCTGGCAAACGCTGATAAAGAAACTTGGTCCGGTCTTGGCTTTATCGAGCATCCGCGCATTGCGTCCTGTATCGGTGGCGGAACCCGGGCGCAATCGGTGTTGAACGGCCTGCATGAGCTCACCGCGCGAGGTGCGCGACCAAACGAACCGGTGCTGGTTCATGATGCGGCGCGACCGTGTGTAACGCCTGGCGAGATCGAGCGCTTGATCGGCGAGGTGGGGCGTCACCCCGATGGGGGCCTTCTGGCGATGCCCGTTCGGGACACGTTAAAGCGCGCGGACGGTGAGGGGCGGGTAGCCGCCACCGTAAACCGTGACGGCTTGTGGCAAGCATTGACGCCGCAGCTTTTTCCCTTAGGCCGGCTGCGTGCCGCCCTCGAGCAGGCGGCGGCGGAGGATGTCGAGGTTACCGACGAGGCGCAGGCGCTGGAGCGGCTCGGTGCGCGCCCGCTGCTGGTCGAAGGCGCGTTGCATAATATCAAGCTCACGCATCCTTCCGACCAGGGGCTGATCGAACGTATTCTCTTCGGTGCACAGACCGCGGAGCCGTCATGACGATGCGTATCGGGCAAGGCTTCGATGCGCATCGCTTCTGCGAGGGCGGGCGTTTGATGTTGGGTGGCGTGGCCGTTCCGTTTCACCGCGGCGTGGACGCGCACTCCGATGGTGACTGTTTGCTGCATGCGATTGCCGACGCCTTGCTCGGTGCCATTGGCGCGGGCGACATCGGTCGGCATTTTCCCGATACGGATGAGCGCTACGCCGGGATCGACAGCCGCCGGCTGTTGCGGCAGACGTGCACGCTGCTGCGTGCCCAGCGCTGGGAGGCGCTCAATGTCGATGCGACGATTGTTGCGCAACGGCCGCGCCTTGCCCCCTTTCTGCCGCAAATGGTGGCCAATGTGGCCGAGGATTTGGACATCGAAAGCGGGCGGGTAAACATCAAAGCGACAACGACGGAATTCATGGGCTTTACCGGGCGCGAGGAAGGACTGGCAGCACTCGCGGTCGTTCTAGTGACTCGCTTCGCTTCCTGAGGCGAGCGGGCCGGCTTGCTTTCGGGGCCGAGAAGCCAGCCTTTGCCCATTTTCCGGCTGAAAGGCCGTCAGTCGAGCGACGCTCGGTTATGTTGCAGCAGTACATAGAGCGCGCCCGTGCCTCCGTCCACCGGGCGGGCGGAACAGAAAGCGAGCACTTCCGCCCGCTGCCGCAGCCACCGGTCGATCTTTCCTTTGAGGATGGGGCCACGGTTACTGGAACGACGCCCTTTGCCATGAACGATGCGCACGCAGCGATGGTCACGACGGCGGCAGTGGGTAAGAAAACGCGTCAAGGCCTGATGGGCGGTGGTTGCCGTCATCCCATGCAAGTCCAATTCGGCCGCGACGCGGTAGTGACCGCGCCTGAGGCGGCGTAAGACCCGTCGTTGCAGACCGCTGCGCAGGTAGGCGAGTTCCTCGCCGGTTTCGTTGTATGGAATCGATACCCCGTCAGCCGGCAGCAACAGCGCCTGCACGACGGCACGCTCATCGGCCAGCCGTTGCAGAGGAACGGGAGCCGGGCGGGGGGTGTCAATATTCGCAAATTCATCCGCATTGAGCGGCCGCACCCGGCGCATGGCTGCCCGGAAAAGTTCAAGATCGGCGTCATGATCCTGGTCGCACATGATGCGTAACGCCCTTTTGAGGGTCCGACCCTGCAATGTTGTTATCCTAACAGCTCGAGTGCTTGAATGGGCAAGCGCCGGGCGGGGCGAGCGGGAGAGCAGGCCGCCAGGCGCGTCACGCCGCGTCGCCGCGATAGCGTCGGGCGGTCAGCCGCATCGCACGGGTTCGCCGGCAGGTGCCGACGCGCTAGCTTTGGCCTGCGCCTTTGTCAGGTGCCCGGGGGTGAACACATGGGGCGTACCGTAATAGAGAGCGCTGTGATTGAGGGATGCAAGCAAGTCCATGCGTTTATTGGTCAGTAATGACGATGGCTACCAAGCCGACGGCATCATCGAACTTGCGCGCGCGCTGCGGGAGGTTGCAGATGTCACCGTTGTGGCGCCGGAGCGGGATCGCAGCGGAGCGAGCAACTCGCTGACTCTGGAGTACCCCATTCGAGTCGCGCGCGTGGCAGCGGATGTCTACCGGGTCGAGGGTACGCCGACCGACTGTGTCCATTTGGCGGTCACGGGCCTGCTCGAGCACGAGCCGGACATGGTCATCTCCGGGATCAATGCCGGTGCCAATCTTGGGGACGATGTGCTTTATAGCGGGACCGTTGCGGCGGCAATGGAGGGGCGCTTTCTCGGTCTGCCGGCGATTGCGATTTCCCTGGCCTCGCTCTCGCCTAGCCGCTACGATACCGCAACGCAGGTGGCCCGAGTGCTCTTCGAGCGGCTGAAGACGGATCCGTTGCCGGCCGATACCATACTCAACGTCAACGTCCCCGATCGCCCTTGGTCGGAGCTCAACGGCTTCGAGGCGACGCGCCTCGGCCAGCGCCATCAAGCCGAGTCGGTCGTGCGCTCCGAGGACCCCCGGGGTCGTCCGATCTACTGGATCGGCCCTCCGGGCACGGAGCAGGATGCCGGTCCCGGAACGGACTTCCATGCAGTGAATCGAGGATATGTCTCGATCACGCCCATTCAGGTGGATCTCACGCGATATCAGGCGCTGGAGCAGATCGCAGGGTGGATCGAAGGGTTGCGGTGATGGACGGTCGTCGCCTAACGGGTATCGGAATGACGTCGCAACGTACTCGTGAACGGCTAGTCTCCCGGCTCAGCGAGGCCGGCATCGACGACGAGCGGGTTCTCAATTCGATCCGCCGTGTGCCGCGTCATCTCTTCGTGGAGGAGGCCTTGGCAAGCCGTGCCTATGACGACACCGCGCTGCCGATCGGCTATGGGCAGACCATCTCGCAACCGTTCGTGGTCGCGCGCATGACGCAGGTGTTGCTGCAAGGTCAGAAATTGAACAAGGTGCTCGAAGTGGGCACGGGTTCTGCCTATCAAGCCGCGGTGCTCGCGCATCTCGTCGTCCACGTCTTTAGTATCGAGCGGCTGCGGGTGCTGCATAATCGCGCCCGTCGCCTCATGCGCGAGCTCCGGTTGAGCAATGTCCGTCTGCGTCTGGGCGATGGCTACGAGGGCTGGCCCGGCGAGGCGCCTTTCGATGGCATTATTCTCACGGCGGCGCCGCCGAGCGTTCCGACGACGCTGAGCGATCAGCTTATCATGGGCGGTCGTCTGGTAGCACCGGTTGGCTCGGGGGGGAATCAGAGCTTGATCGTTTGCGAGCGTACCGATCAGGGTCTGGTCTGTCGCGACGTCAGCCGCGTGAGCTTTGTGCCGATGAAGCACGGCCTTGAATGAGGCGTCTGTTCGGCCGGCTCTATAATGCCGTGCGGCGGGCCGCCGCCCATCCGCGCGCACCCTGGTTCCTGGGCGCAATGAGCTTCGCGGAGTCGTCCTTCTTCCCCGTACCGCCGGATGTCATGCTCGCACCGATGGTGCTCGTGCGCCCTCATCGCGCCCTGCCTCTTGCCTTGTTGACGACACTGGCCTCGGTGATCGGGGGTTTGTTCGGCTATCTGATCGGCCACTATGCACTGGAGTTCGTTCGCCCTCTCTTGCTCCAGTTGGGGGAATGGCAAAGCTATCTGACGGTCCGGGGGTGGTTTGATCGCTGGGGGTTTTGGGTAATTGTCGTCGCCGGCTTCTCGCCGATACCCTACAAGGTGTTCACCATCGCCGCAGGGGCTATGCACATCGCTCTGATACCCTTCATACTGGCCTCCTTGCTGGGGCGGGGAGGGCGTTTTTTCCTGGTTGTGCTTCTTGTCGCCTGGGGTGGAGTCAGGCTCGAGCCGTGGCTGCACACCTACATTGACCGTATCGGCTGGATCACAGTTGCTGTCCTCATGCTGGTGGTAGTGTGCCTGCGGTTGTGATGGCCTGGCGCGTTCTGCTCGGACTCTCGGTGCTTGCCTTTATCTCGGGCGGCTGTAGCGAGTTTCAGTACGGCAGCCAAGAGGTGCGCCACCGGGCCAGCGCCCCGCCACCGCGGGTGTATACCGTGCGTCGCGGCGATACGTTGTTCTCCGTGGCGTGGCGCTATGGGCTCGATTACCGCAAAATTGCCCGCTGGAATGGCATAGACCCTCCCTATACGATTTATCCGGAGCAGCGGCTGCGCTTGCGTCCAACAGCCGTGTCCAAACGCAAAGCAGCAACCGTCGAGCCGCGTGCTGGGAACTCGGGAGCCAAACCTCAGGGGCTATCCAAGGCGAGGCCTCCAGCGCCGGAGCCCATCCCGGAGCCGGAACCGGCCGCCGCGGAGCCGGAACCTGCCGTGTCGAAGCCCCACGCTGTCTCGAACTCGAAGATCGTCTGGCGCTGGCCCGCCAAGGGCAAGGTCTCGCGGCATTTTCGTAGCGATGGCGCGGCGATGCAGGGGATTACCCTCCAAGGTGAGCTCAACGAACCCATTCGTGCCGCGGCGGCCGGTCACGTAGTCTATAGCGGCAGTGGCCTGCGAGGCTACGGCAATCTGATTATCGTCAAGCATAATAATGCCTTCATCACCGCCTACGGCTACAACCGCGAACTGCTTGTGGAGGAAGGGGAGCAGGTGAGCGCTGGGCAGGTCATCGCACGCATGGGGCTGGGTCCTGCGCACCGGCCGGCGGCGCACTTTGAGATCCGGCGCAATGGCAAGCCGGTGGACCCACTGGAGTATTTGCCTGCACACTGAGCGGGGATGCTGGGCATTGCATGGGATATGCGACGGGCATATATTGAAACAACCAGAAAAAGAAAGCTGGTTTTTCCGGCGGTGCCTATGGACAAAGGCGACGCTATAGTCCCGCGGTCCTCAGCATCAGGCGGACCCGACGGAGGAGAAGCCATGGCGAAAAAGCAGGCGGTGGAGATCGACACGGAAGTCGCGACCGAGAATCTTGACCTCACTGAGGATGAGTTTGTTCTTAACGAAGAGGAGGCAAGCTCAGCTCCGGCTGGAAACCAAGACGAACAGAGCGTCGAGGAACCTTCCGCACGTCGTAGGACGGAGCATCACGACACGCTTGACCCCACCCAGATCTATCTCAACGAAATCGGCTACTCGCCGCTGTTGACCGCCGAGGAGGAAGTCTATTACTCCCGTCGCGCCCAAGGGGGCGACGAAACCGCCCGTAAGCGCATGATCGAGAGCAATCTACGCCTGGTGGTAAAGATTGCCCGGCGCTATATGAATCGCGGACTTGCTTTCCTCGATCTGATTGAAGAAGGCAATCTCGGTCTCATCCGTGCGGTGGAGAAATTCGATCCCGAGCGTGGCTTTCGTTTCTCTACGTATGCGACGTGGTGGATCCGGCAGACCATCGAGCGCGCAATCATGAATCAGACGCGTACCATCCGGTTGCCGATTCACGTCATCAAAGAGATAAACCAATACCTGCGTATTGCACGGCAATTGGTGCAGCGCCTCGATCACGAGCCGACGCTCGAGGAGATCGCGGCGGCAATGGATCGCTCCATCGAGGATGTACGCCATATGATGGGGCTCAACGAGGGCGTCACCTCCGTCGACATCCCGATCGGCAAAGATGCCGATCGCGTTTTGCTGGACGCCATACCAGATGAGGTGAACCCGGACCCTTTTGCTGCATTGCAAGATGAGGACGTGGTCTCCCATCTGGATGCCTGGCTCAACGAGCTTACGGAGAAGCAGCGGGCGGTGGTGGAACGTCGCTTTGGTCTGCATGGTTACGAAAAGGCGACCCTCGAGGAGGTAGGAGACGAAATTGGTGTGACGCGCGAACGGGTACGGCAGATCCAGATCGATGCGTTGAAAAAACTGCGAGAGGTAATGGAACGCTCTGGGTTTTCGCAGGACAATGTCTTCGGCTGACCTGCGGGCGGTCAGGCGAATGCGCGTGGACGGGCAGCCGTCGTGCGTCGGGGGAGACGACTCGCTGATGCTCCCCCGGCCCGACATGCTTTAGCGAATAATCAGCGCCGCGACAACTCGCCGGCCTTCGGCCATCAATATATTATAGGTGCGGCAGGCCGAAGGCGTGTTCATGACTTCAAGGCCAATGCCCCGTTCGAGCAGGCTGAGCATGATGTTTCGGGAGGGGAAAGACTGGCGCTGGCCGGTACCGAGTAAAACGATCTCCGGTGTCAGCTCGATGATCGCCTCCATGTGGGCGGGCTCAAGATCCTCGAAGCGTCCGGGTGGCCATTCGGTAAGGAGCCGGTCGGGAGTTAGGATGGCGCTAGTCTCGATCACCCAGTCGTTGATGGTAATGCGCCCGGAGGCATAGCTGTTGATCCGATAGGCCGCCGCATCACCCTTTTCAAGTATCATCTTCATCTTTATCACATTAACCGTTGTGGCAAGGGGTGTCGCGTTGACAGCGTGTTCACCACTCAGTAGCTTGCCATAATGCCTTGCTTTTTTGGTGTGGCGAGCGCTGGATTCAGCCACGGCAAAGCGGGTAAGCGGTTGCGTGTCAAGGACATTCAGAGCGGCGACGATCGTGGAACGACAACCCGAGTTGAACGCGGAATTCCCAAGGATTAAGCGCCTGCCCCCCTATGTGTTCAATATAGTCAATGAGCTCAAGGCGAGCGCCCGGGCCCGTGGCGAGGATATTATCGACTTTGGGATGGGCAATCCGGACCGCCCGACTCCAACGCACATCGTCGATAAGCTGACAGAGGCGGTGCAGCGGCCCGACACCCACCGTTATTCGGTGTCGCGAGGCATCCCCCGCCTGCGAAAGGCCATTACGGATTGGTATGTGCGGCGGTTTGACGTGGAACTCGACCCGCAGAGCGAGGCGATCGTCACCATTGGCTCGAAGGAGGGCCTGGCACATTTGGCGCTCGCCACGTTGGGGCCGGGAGATAATGTGCTGGTCCCGAACCCCTCCTACCCCATTCATCCGTATGGAGTAGTGATTGCCGGTGCGGATATCCGACACGTGCCGCTGGTGGCGGGGATGGATTTTTTCGCCGAACTGGAAAAGGCGATCAAGGATACCTGGCCAAAGCCCAAGATGCTGATCCTGAATTTTCCGGCGAATCCCAGCACGCAATGTGTCGAGCTCGCTTTTTTCGAGCAGTTGGTCGACATCTGTCTTGAGCACGGGATCTGGATCGTTCATGACTTGGCTTACGCGGATATCGTCTTTGACAATTACGTTGCTCCGTCCGTTCTGCAGGTGCCGGGGGCCAAGGCAATTGCCGTGGAGTGCTTTTCGCTGTCGAAAAGCTACAACATGCCGGGTTGGCGGGTCGGGTTTCTCTGCGGCAACCCCAAGTTGATCGCGGCGTTGGCGCGCATGAAGTCCTACCTCGATTACGGCATGTTCACGCCTATTCAGGTCGCCGCCATCGCGGCTCTGGAAGGGCCGCAGGAATGTGTGAGCGAGATTTGTGAAACCTATCGACGGCGTCGTGATGTACTGTGTGACGGACTCGCTGCCGCCGGCTGGGATGTCATCAAGCCGAAGGCGACGATGTTCGTATGGGCGCCCATACCGCCGGAGTATCGGCCCATGGGCTCGCTGGAGTTCGCCAAAAAGCTACTGCGCGAGGCCAAGGTAGCGGTCTCCCCCGGCATCGGTTTCGGCGAGTATGGTGACGATCATGTCCGTTTCGGCCTGATCGAGAACGAGCACCGCAGTCGCCAGGCGATTCGGGGAATCAAGCAGATGTTGCGCAAAGACGGCCGTTGCTGAGGAGGAGGTGCCGTGAAGGCGGTGAAAGTCGGTCTGCTGGGGCTGGGTACGGTCGGTGGCGGCACGGTCAATCTCTTGGCGCGCAACCGGGACGAGATCACCCGCCGCGCCGGGCGTGCCATTGAGGTTGTGCACGCCGCCACACGGCATCTGGATCGTCCGCGCACATGCAGCACGGCCGGTATCCGTCTGACCACCGATTTATTCGAGGTGGTTGATAATCCGGAAATCGAGATCATAGTCGAGCTCATCGGTGGTGAATCGCCGGCCAAGGAACTCACGCTGCGGGCCATCGACAACGGCAAGCATGTGGTGACGGCCAACAAGGCGCTGATCGCGCTGCACGGTAACGAGATTTTCCGGCGGGCCCGCGACAAGGGTGCCACTATCGGCTTTGAAGCGGCGGTGGCTGGTGGCATACCGATCATCAAGGCGGTGCGAGAGGCTCTGGTGGGCAATCGCATCGAGTGGCTCGCCGGTATTATCAACGGTACGGCGAATTTCATCCTCAGCGAGATGTTCTACGAAAGCCGGGAGTTCGGCGAGGTGCTCGCGGAAGCGCAGCGTCTGGGGTATGCGGAGGCGGATCCTACCTTCGACGTAGAAGGCATCGACGCCGCCCACAAGCTCACGATCCTGGCTTCGATCGCCTTTGGCATCCCCTTACAGTTCGACAAAGTCCATATTGAGGGTATTACCCACGTCAACCGTGAGGACGTGGCTTATGCCGAGGAGCTGGGCTTTCGCATCAAACATCTCGGTATCTGCCGGCGCGACGATTCGGGAATCAGCCTGCGCGTGCACCCGACGCTGTTGCCCGCCAGGCAGCTGCTCTCCAGCGTCGATGGCGTCATGAACGCGGTCATGGTCAAAGGCGACGCGCTCGGCCCGACACTGTACTACGGCGCGGGGGCCGGCGCTGAGCCGACCGCCTCGGCGGTGGTGGCCGACTTGGTGGATGTGGTCCGCGAGTTCACTCTGGAGCCCGAGAACCGAGTACCTTTCCTTGCGTTTCAATCACATGCCTTGTCTCATGAGCCGCTATTACCGATGGCGGAGATCGAGGCGGCCTACTATCTGCGCATGCAGGCCGCGGATCAGCCCGGGGTTCTCGCCGAGGTGACACGTATTCTGGGAGAAGCGGCGATAAGCATCGAAGCGATTATCCAGAAGCAGCCTGCGCCAGGCGCCGAGGAGGTGCCTGTGATCATACTCACGCACCGGGTGCGTGAGTGGCAGATTCAGCAGGCCTGCTCACGCATCGAGCAGCTCGGCTCGATGCATGGCTATATCACCCGCATTCGCGTGGAGACGCTTGACTAGGCTGTAGCAAACGCATCCGCGCAATTACTACCTTAAGGAATTCACATCCATGCCGTTTAGGTCTCGTTACACCGGCCTGATCGCCAAATACCATGACCGGCTGCCACTTGCCGACGATGTGCGGATCATCAGCCTAGGCGAGGGCAATACCCCGCTGATCCGGTTAGTCAACGTGCCGCGCCGGCTGGGCCGGGAAGTGGATATCTACGTCAAGTACGAGGGACTCAATCCAACGGGCTCGTTCAAGGATCGCGGCATGACGGTGGCGGTCACGCAGGCCGTCGCAGAGGGTTGTCGCGCCATTGTCTGCGCTTCCACCGGCAATACCTCCGCCTCGGCGGCAGCCTATGCGGCCCGTTGCGGCATCCCCGCCTTCGTGCTGATACCGGAGGGCAAGATCGCCCTGGGCAAGTTGGCGCAGGCCATCATGCATGGGGCGGAAGTGCTGCAGATCCAGGGGAACTTCGATGCCGGGATGCGCATTGTGCGGGAGCTGGCTGACGAGGGTCGGATTACCCTGGTCAACTCGGTCAATCCCTATCGGCTGCAGGGGCAGAAGACTGCCGCCTTCGAGATTGTCGAGGAACTCGAGCGGGTGCCCGAGTATCATTGCCTGCCCGTCGGCAATGCCGGCAATATCACCGCGCACTGGATCGGCTACAGCGAGCTCGCTCTCGGCCATAACGACGAGGGCACCAAGGCCTGTTCGTTTTGCGCCGGCCAGTGTCGCTTTACCTGCGCCATGGTGCGGGAGCGCCCGCGGATGGTCGGATATCAGGCGACGGGTGCCGCGCCGTTCTTGCATGGCGAGATGGTGGATGACCCGGAGACCGTGGCCACCGCGATCCGAATCGGCCATCCTCAGTCCTGGGAGCAGGCGTGGGCGGCGAGCCGTGAGTCCGGCGGTTGGTTTGCCGAGCTTACCGATCAGGAGATACTTTCCGCGCAGCGATTGCTCGCCGAACAGGAAGGGGTGTTCTGTGAGCCGGCGTCGGCCGCATCGATAGCGGGCTGCCTGCGGGATATCCAGAGCGGGAAAATCCCACCGGGCAGTACTGTGGTGTGTACTTTGACCGGGCACGGTCTCAAGGATCCGGATATTGCGAGCCGCGATGCCTCGGCGGCGATCCATACGGTAGCGGCGGACGTCGCTGTGGTTAAGCGGGCTATTCTGGACAAGCTGGACTGATCCTCCCAGCCATGAGTGCAGCGCCCGAGCTTCATATCATTGCGCCCACGCTGCTCGGGCCCCTTCCAGGCGGCACACTCGAGGTCCACGCGGAGAGCCCCCGCCCCGTGGCGCTGGAGACGCTGCTCACCCGCGGCCGTCTCCACCATTGTGCGCAACAGGACGGGCTCAGCGCGGTGATGGCGGACCTGCTCGATCTGGATCCGTTGCCCGTCGGTCCGGTGGCACTGCTGGGCGCGGGGGGTGAACCTGCCGACGGCTACTGGTTTCGGGCCGCGCCGGTGCATTTGCGCCCGGACCGTGACCGGCTGCTGCTACTCGGTGGCGAAGCGTTGCAGCCGCTAGAGGACGAGGCACGGATACTCGTTCACGAATTCAATGCCTTGTTCGGGGAGGACGGGCTGGAAATGCTGGCTCAGGGTGGTCAATGGTTTCTTAGTGTGCCCAACGAGCCGGCGATTCACACTCACCCTTTGGAGCGTGTCTCCGGGCGGTACCTGGACGAGTATCTACCGACCGGGCCACGGGCCCGGGATTGGATCGCTTTTCTCAACGAGGCTCAAATGCTG
Organism: Nitrococcus sp.; assembly: GCF_059432795.1. Classification (NCBI taxonomy): domain Bacteria; kingdom Pseudomonadati; phylum Pseudomonadota; class Gammaproteobacteria; order Chromatiales; family Ectothiorhodospiraceae; genus Nitrococcus; species Nitrococcus sp. Next base: position 32,767 of record NZ_JBXWZQ010000007.1, read on the forward strand.
TTTCACAGCAGCGCGATCAACGAGCGGCGGGAAGCGCGTGGTGAACTGACCATCAACGGCTTATGGATCTGGGGCGGCGGTCGTCTGCCGCGTTTCAGCGGGCGCTCGGTCATCGAAAGCGTTTATGCGGATGCGTCCGAGGCTCGAGGTGCGGCCAGATTGCTCGGGATCGACCCGCTGCCTGGCGCAGAGCGCTTGTCGCAGATCCGTGCTGGCGATGGGCCGACGCTCGCCGTGTGGCCGCAGGCCCAGACGGCGCTGGTGCAAGGCGATTTCGATCGTTGGCGGCAGGCGTTGGCCGCTTTCGAATCAGGTTGGGCCGAGGATGCCGTCGCGGCGCTGCGTGCTGGATCATGGCGCGCCGTGAATCTGCATCCCGGCGCTGGGCGGTCCTGGCGCATCACAGCAGCCGATCTGCGCCGTTTTTGGCGGCGCCGCCGACCGCTTGCCCGATGGCTAGTGGAAGAAGGCGCCTAAGTGGCACGCTATGCTTAGCTGGTCCATTCGCCGCCGATCGATTCCTGCGACGATCGATGAGTTACCTCAGGATCTCCACCCCGTGTTGCGTCGCGTCTACGCGGCGCGCAAAGTGTGTGACCCGGCCGGACTCGAGCAGGGATTGAACGGCCTGCATCCGCCGGATCTTTTGGCCAACGTCGAGGCGGCGGCCGAGTTGCTCGCCGCGGTCCTCACCGCCGGCGGCCGCATACTGATCGTCGGTGATTTCGACGCCGATGGGGCCACGAGCACGGCCTTGGCTATCCGGGCATTGCGGGCGATGGGTGCGGAGGCCGTCGACTATCTGGTGCCGAATCGATTCGATTTCGGCTACGGTCTGAGCCCCGAGATCGTGCAGGTGGCGCAAGAACGGCGCCCGGACGTCATCGTTACCGTCGACAACGGCATATCGAGCCTCGCCGGCGTAGCCGCGGCCAATGCGGCCGGCATTGCGGTACTCGTCACCGATCACCACCTGCCGGGGCCCGAGCTGCCGGACGCGGCGGTCATCGTCAACCCCAATCTGCCGGGCGATCCGTTTCCGAGCAAGGCGCTCGCCGGCGTCGGCGTGATTTTCTATGTCATGTTGGCGTTGCGCTCGCATCTGCGCGCAGTCTGTTGGTTCACGAGGCGGGCCATTACGGAACCGAATCTGGCACAGCTATTGGATCTCGTTGCCTTGGGGACGGTAGCGGATATGGCGGTGCTGGATCGTAACAACCGGATACTGATCGAGCAGGGGCTGAGGCGTGTGCGCGCCGGCCAAGCCTGCGCTGGAATACTCGCCCTGCTCGAAGTGGCCTCTCGGCGGCGCCATCGCCTGGTGGCGGCAGATCTCGGATTCGCGGTGGGACCGCGACTGAACGCCGCCGGTCGTCTCGAGGACATGGCGTTGGGAATCGAATGCCTGCTCACCGACTGTCCGCAGCGGGCCTTGACCATTGCACGGGAGCTGGATGCCCTCAACCGTCAGCGTCGGGGGATCGAGCGGGAAATGCAGCAACAGGCCTTGGCGAGCCTCGAGGCATTGCAAAACGACTTCGACGCCGCCGGTCCGCCGGGCGGCCTGTGCCTGCTCGATATGAGCTGGCATCAGGGCGTGATCGGTATCCTCGCCTCGCGCATCAAGCAGCGGCTGCATCGACCCGTGATCGCTTTTGCACCGGCTGCGGACGGCAAGCTGCGGGGCTCGGCTCGGTCCGTTCCCGGGTTGCATATCCGTGATCTGCTGGAGCGCGTCAGCAGCCAAAACCCGGGTCTGATCGTCAAGTTCGGCGGTCATGCCATGGCCGCTGGATTGACGCTGCGTGAGGCGGACTACGAGCGGTTCCGTATGGCGTTCGAAGCGACCGTGGCGGAAATGGCCTCGGAGGAGATATTCGAGCGCATCATTTTCACCGACGGCGAGCTTGGCCCGCAGGAACTGGATCTCTCGCTGGCTCAGGCGCTGCGTGTTGCCGGACCGTGGGGACATGGCTTCCCCGAGCCGTTGTTCGATGGCGTATTCACCGTTGTGGATCGCCGCGTCGTGGGCGAGGCTCATGTCCGCTTTCGCCTGAGAGTGCCGCACGACGAGAGCGTGGTGGACGCTATCGCCTTCAGTGCGGCGCAGCATGGCTGGGATGACGTGCGAGGCGCCGTAAGGCTTGCCTTTCGACTCGATGTGAACGAGTTCCGCGGGCGGCAATCACTTCAGCTGGTGATCGAGTACCTGGAGCCGGCCTCCTGAGCAGGCGATGCCCCGTGGGTGCTTCGCAGGCGCCGCAGACTCAATCGCAGGCAGAATTTCCAGTTGTGCGACCCCGACCGCCGAGAAAAACTGCTGCCACGCATCGCGCCGCGAAGCGCGTCGTTTGGAAGGGGCGTGGGCGAGGTCCACGACGGTGATTCGCCGGTCGCGCAGCAAGCGCACTAGCTCGAGATCCACGGCAGGCGGCTTGGTGGCGGTCAGTGCCCCCAGAAAAACGTATCGCTGCTCGCGGTCTCGGCCAGCACCGGGCGAAGCGGCGAGGCGGGGGAGTATTTCATCCAGCCGCGGCCAAGTGGCGGGGTCGAGGCGTGCCAGAATCTCATCGAGCCGTCGGCGAACGGCGATCAACGCCGCATGCCGCACGGCAGGGCGTCGATGCTGAGTGAACCGCACGAGCGGGCGGAGTCGCTGACCTGCCTTCGCGGCTGGCACCATGATATCGACCGTGTCGCCGGCGCCGAGATGGAGCAGCATATCATCCAGGCAACGATCCCCGGCCGAGCCGGCGCCGGCCTCTATCCAGGCGGCATCCAGCACGAAAGTTACCGCATTGGCGTTGTGAGGTAAGCCCGAAAGCAGAGCGGCCATCAGCATGGGCAACACGCGCACCAGTCTAATTCGCGGCATAGGCGGTGTAATGCGGTGGTCTGCGCAGCGGCGGGTAAGGGCGGTTGACGAGGCGCTCAATGTTGCGCGGCTCTGCTCCTGGGCGGCTTCGCACGTCTCTCTCCGGCGATCGCCAGCGATGCGGCTGCGGCGAGCGGCGCGAGCGCGTGATGCCCGATTCGGTACGCTTCATTGGGGCGTTTGGCGTTTTGCAACGGCTTTTTGAAATTTTCCCCGGCTGCGCCTGAAGTAAGTCACGTCGTCCATCATGCGGCTGTCCCTGACATGCTGCCACACGGATTCGAGGCGCAACGGTACGAAGATGATCAGATCGTAGATCCGGATCAGCACACGGCCCGTTTCGAAGCAGAAGACGGCAGCCAGATCGCAAAGCGCCGCGACCGCGCTGAAGCTCAAAGCCAAGCCGGCCCCCAGGACGATGCGCCCGGATTGCAAGGCGCTTTCCAGGGGTATCGCCACCGACCCGAGGAGGCAGCCGAGACTGAGCGCCAGTGCGGAGTGCGTTACCGCTGGAATCCAGTGAAACTCGGGTCCTGGGAAACCGCCGCGCCCGGCATGAAAAAGCTCGACGAACGCGATGTCCTGGTTGATGAGGTAATCTCGCGTCCAAGCCAAGGCGCCCGCTGCCAGTACCGTGATGATAAAAATACCCACGGCCGTTACGCGAAGCTGCGTACGCCGTTGTTGTTCCAAGGCTGCTACCGTGGGTAACAATCGTGTTATGCCCAGACATTCGAGCACCAGCGCGCCGGCCGTGATTTCTGTTATCAGCATGGCGGCCGCCGCCACTTCATAGAAGGCGACGCCAGCCACGGCATCGGTGCCGGCGGTGATTTCGGCTATCGGTCGGGCAATGAGCTGAAAGGCGACTACGGCAACGGGCACAGAGGCGGCGAGTAGTGCCAGGGCGAAGAGGAAGCGCACGCCGGCGGCGTTCGCTAGTCTTTTCACGGTGGGCTCGGCGGGCTGATGCTCGAAACGCAGCATGGCTCGGTCGGCCCGGCGTGCCCGACGATTGAGCTCGGCAATCGTTGCCTCCAAGCTGCCAAGCCTGTGCTCCACCATGCGCCAATAGCTTCTCAGACGGGCCAGGAGGCGATGGCGTCGGCGCTGGGTGGCCCGGTATTCCAGCAGTGCCTGATGAGCCGCCCGATCGAGCGTGTTGTTCAGGTCTTCCAGAATGCGCTGAACCGCTGGATCGTTGCGCCCAGGTCCGTGCGTGAGCGTCGCAACAGCTTCCAGCCACTCCGGCGGCCGGGGTGGAAGGGATACCGAGTCTTGGTAATCCTGTTCGACTCGCGCGATCTGCTCATTCAATCGCCGGGATAAGGAAGGGAATGTGGCGAGCTCGCGTTCGACGCCGAATGTCAGGCGGTGAAATTCGCGATCGAGCGAGCGTTTACCCTGCTCGCGTGCCAGAGCGAGCAGATAACCGCGGTTTCGCCGGCGGACCAAGACGCCCGCCGCACTCGAGTGCCGTGAGAGATGCCGCAATTGCCGCGTTAACAGGCGGCTGGTGGTCTGAATGAGCGCATGAACGTGCTCGCGTGCCAGATAAAGCACTCCGAGCAGGAGGGTGAGCCACAGCAGCAACGAAATTGGGCCAATATCCGTCCATAACGTCAGAAAGGTGCCTGATTCCATAGCGGTGCGCTATCCAGCCGCTCCAAAATGGCATGTTCGCTAACACGGCTCGTCGCGGGGAGCGGCGCACACGGAGCGAGCCCCCGGACCTGCACACCTCAAGGGAAGGCCCCCCGCGCGCGTTGCGCCGCATCACCTCCCGCGCGCCGAATTCTACCGGTATGGCCGCCATGACGAGATTCTTCAGCCAAAGCCCTACGCGGTAAAGCCTTCGACGAAATTCCCGCGGCGGCGCACTCGGCGCTCACTCGGAGCGCTCAACGTCCGCCCGTGACCAGTCCCCGTGGTGGGTAGGCCTCCTGAGTATCCGCATGTCGGTGACGATTCGTGCCGCTTCCGTCAACAGGGTATCCGGTAGTTTGTCCTCATCAATCTCCTCAAGGGACTGAATCGGCTCCCGCTCAGATGCGCGCAACAGCCGATTGATCGCCGCAAGCCGGGTTTGCTCGGCCTGCTCACGCTCTTGCCGGCGAACCTTCTCGTTGAGCGAGACCATCGTACGGGCCCGCTGGGCGCGCAGGTGCTCGTATTCGTCGCTTATCGCCCGCAAGGCGGGTTCGGTGCTCATTCGGGCCGCGTGGCGCTTTTCCAGTACCGAGATCCATTCCCTGACGTGTCCGGCAGGCTGAAAACGTATGGGTGCGATGCGATCCCAGGGCAACGCGTTGGGCTCGGCCATTTCCCCCACGCGCTCATCGTTGGTGGCGGTCGGGAGCGCGATGTCCGGCCTGACGCCGACCCGTTGTGTGCTTTCACCCGTGATTCGATAGAATTTCGCGATGGTTAGCTTGAGCCTGCCGCCGGGGGAGTCCATTTCGCCAAGACCGATGCGGTCCAAGTCGATCATGCTCTGAACTGTCCCCTTGCCGAAGGTCTGGTCGCCGAGGATGATGCCGCGGTCGTAATCTTGAATCGCCGCCGCGAAGATCTCGGAAGCCGAGGCGCTGAATCGGTCGACCATAACCGCAAGGGGACCCCGGTAGGCTATGGCATGATCATCGTCGTCCCGCAGCACTTCCCGCTCACCGCTTCGACGGCGTACCTGCACGACCGGTCCGTCCTCGATGAACAAGCCCGTCGTCTGGGTAGCCTCCTGCAAGGATCCGCCTGCATTGCCGCGCAGGTCGATTACCAAGCCGTCGATGCCCTGCGCCTGCAGTTCGTCTAGCAGTTTGCGCACGTCCCGGGTCGTGCTTCGATAATCGTCTCCCCCCTGCTGAGCGGCCTGAAAGTCGATATAAAAAGCGGGTATCTTGATGATTCCGATACGATAATCCCGCCCGTTGCGAGTAATGCGCTGGATTTCGGAATTCGCCGCTTGCTCCTCCAACTGAACGCGGTTGCGTACCAGGCGAATCACCTTGGGCGTGGCATTGGCCCCCGTTTTCGCGGGCAGCACTTGCAAATGCACGGTGGTTGCTTTGGGGCCGCGAATCAGCTCGACGACATCCCCCAGACGCCAGCCCACAACGTCCTGGATCGTTCCCTTGTCCTGGCCGACGCCGATGATCCTGTCTCCCGGCGCCAGCTCGCCGCTATTGGCCGCCGGTCCGCCCGGAATGAGCTCGACCACTTCGGTGTAGTCGCCCTCGCTGCGCAGCAGAGCGCCGATGCCCTCCAGCGAGAGGCTCATGTTGATGTCGAAATTCTCCGAGCTGCGGGGCGAGAGGTAACTGCTGTGCGGGTCGAAAACCCCCGCCCAGGCGTTCATGTATAGTTGAAAGACATCCTCGTCTTGATACTGCGCGAGGCTGCGGGCGATCCGCTGGTAGCGGTCGCGCAGCGTTGATCGG
>NZ_JBXWZQ010000008.1:0-5105 GCF_059432795.1 Nitrococcus sp.
GTAGCGATCGACAGTGACGACCCGAAACGGGTTCGCGTGATACTCGCCGTCAAACAAACCACGCCCGTCAGCGCGGCCACGGTGGCCGCCATCAAAGCGCAAGGGTTGACGGGGGCCACCTCGATCGAGCTCTCCGGCTACGATCCGGGCGCCCCGGCGCCGGTGACCCCGCCGGGTGAACCTTATCCGGTCATTCAGACAAAGCCCTCCCCGTTGACCCACCTCGATCAGGCGGTCTCCGAGGGCATCAGCACGATCAACCAACTCGGCAAGCAGCTCACTGATCTGCTCTCGCAACCCAATCGCCAAGCAGTGAGCGAGACGCTTGCCAATTTCACCCGCTTATCGGGCACGCTGGCATCCAACAGCGAACGCATCGATCAGGCGATGGCCAATCTGGAGCGCGTCACCCGCAATACCGCGCGGATCACCGGTGAGCTGTTGCCGCAGACGCTGCAGCGGCTGGACCGCACGTTGGTGGCGGTGGACGAGCTCAGCCGAAGCCTGAATCAGACGGCCGAACGCCTCACGGCGCTCGGCCGCTCCGGCGAGACGGGCGTCAACCGTGTGCTGCGGACGACGCTACCGGAGCTCGAAGCGCTTTTCGGGGATATTCGCCAGACCACCGGCCATCTCGACCGTCTGATCCAGAAGCTCGAACGCGAGCCCGCTGCCCTGCTGCGGGGGGCCGCCCGCCGACCCCCGGGACCCGGCGAGCAATAGAGCGTCAAGAAATGAGGAGGGCGTGTGCGCCGATTTGCCTTAATCGCTGTCGTTACACTTCTAACCGGCTGCACCGTGCTGCCATCCGCCCGGCAGGAAGCGGGCCATTTCTATCAGCTCCGGCTCAAAGCGCCGCTTGACGACCTGCCCCGCACCCCGGCCGCGCAACGCCGCGATCTGATCCTCGTCGAATACCCGCTGGTGGCGGCGGGATACGACACCAGTGCCATGGCATACCGCCGCACGCCCTTCGAGCTTCACTACTACGCGAAGAACCGCTGGGTGGATGCTCCGGCACGCATGCTGCGCGAAGCGCTCGTCAGTGCCTTGAATCAGCTCGGTCCGTTTCGCTCGGCGTTCGAGACCTCTTCGGGCGTTACCGTGGCCTACAGCCTGCGCACCGAGCTGCTGCGTCTGGAGCAGGATTTCAGCGGCCCGCCACCGAGCCGCCAGCGCCTCGTCTTGCGCGTCTCCCTCGTAGACCTTGCGCGCGGCACGCTGCTCGCCAGCCGGATGCTGGACTTGAGCGCCCCCGCCCCGAGCGAGGACGCCCGCGGCGGCGTCGTGGCGGCCAATGCCGTATTGCGGCAATTAGCCGCCGAGGTCGCCGAATTCTCCCGCAAGGCGCTCGCCGCACGAACCGCCGAACCACGTTGAAGGCCCTGACACAGCGCCTTGCTCCTGCGACCGCGAACCCGCGCCCGGCAAGCGCGGCCCGCACCAAACCGCCCCGTATACGCCTGCGCGGCGTGCATCAGGATTCGTCCTGCGTCGCCTGGATACGCTGTTTAAGCGCCGTGTAAGCTCTCTCCACCGTGGGCTCTATGACCACCGATTCCCCGTCGGTGAGGATAATCCGCTCTAGCCGTGGAATCTTCTCGGGCTCATCGGAGACGAGGAACACCGGTTGCAAATAAAGCACGACGCCGCCGATCGGAAAGATGACCATGTTGCCGAGCACCACGTCCGAGTCTTCCTGGCTCCAAAGCGTGAACAGCGCGGAGACGTCCGGATCCTCCTTGATGACGGTATGGATCTGCGACGGCCCGAAGACCAGCTCTCCCTTGGCGAACCGATGCACAACGAGCTTGCCGTAGTTCGGATCATCGGAGCCGGCCACCGCCATCGCCCGCATATTGCGACGCTCCTCCACGATCATGGGCAGGAACAGGATGAAGTCCAGCCGGTCCTTTTCGATCAGATCGAGCGTGAGATAATAGGGCCGCATCCGCGTCGTCGATTCCCGCTTGTCACGCTCCGGAAAAGCCCATACGTCCTCCGCCTGATAAAATAACTTCGGATCGGTCTTGTGGTATTTGTCATAGATCGCCATCTGTGCTTCGAACATGTCCTTTGTGTAACGAATGTGAGTCTTGAGCTCCCTCGGAAACTCCTCTTTATCTTTGAAAATATCGGAGTAGATGCGATTGAAAGCTTGGATGACCGGGTCATCCGCGTCGAAAATATAATAACTCACGGCACCATCGTACGCGTCCACGACGACTTTCACTGAATTGCGAATATAATTCAGATTCTTTTTGTTCGCCGTTACCGTCGAGACGGACGAATCTATTCCCTTGGAACCCAGCCGCTCTGCATTCGGATACCAGGACGAGACCGTATACGCATCCTGGATCCAATACAGTCCGTTGGCCGTAGCCGCCAGGTATGGCAGCGAATCCATTACGAGGAATGGCGTGAGCGCGCGGATCCGCTCGCGAATGTTGCGTCGAATCAATATCTTGCTTTTATCATTGGCCTGGGTCGTCAGAAACAGATTTTTATCATTAAAAAATGATGCGAAAATCATTCGACGAAACGGCGTGATTGGAACCCCGCCCTTACCATCGTAATGGACCATTACATTGTCGTTTTTACCCGGATAGTGAAGCTCAGCATTTTCAGAAGGAGCAACGGCATAGTGATAATCGCCGCGGCCATAGTAAATCGCCGGCTGTTCGATGTCGAAATTGTCCGATTTTAGCGGCATCTGCCGAATAAGCCAGTCAATCGATCTTCCCTCGCCCTGGCCGGCGGCCGTCATGACGAGGCCGTAGCCATGAGTGTAAATCAAGTGTTCATTAACCCAGTTCTGCGAACCCCCTGGAAGGCGGTCATAGGCTAACTCCCGGCCGGACAAATAGACCTGCTGCATGTCTCCCTCGACCTTGTACCGATCAACGCTCGCCCCAGAGACTCGGTCATACGTGCGCTATTGTTGCAGTTGCTCGTATACCTCGGCGACCATCTCTTCATTCCACACTGGAATGTTATGGAGCAGCCGGCTCACTTTGGCGTCAAAAGGATCTTTTGGAACTTTTTTCCTCTCGAAATTACGCGTCTCGATATTGTTCAGATCGTACGCATCCAACGTCGCTTTAATGCTTCTTTCGATGTAGGGCTTCTGCAGTGAAAACTCGTTTGGATCCACCACGTACTCGTTGACTGCCCAATGAAACAAATGAAAATGGCGAAGCCCCAACGCCACAAGAAAAAGCAATGCAAAGCTTACCAGCAGCTTGAGCCCTTTACGCCGGTGTATGAGGTAAATTGCGGAGGCCGCGACGCCCAGCAAAAAGAGCAGAGATAACCAGATGAACGGCAACACGACGCGCATGTCCGCAAAACCAGGACCGAAAAAGAGAGGCTCATATTGCTGACTATAAACGAGCGCGTCGCGCTGCAAAAAGAAATCCCATATTTCGACTAGAAATACGATGCCTACAAGTAAGCTGAGATGCCATCTCGCCTTGTTGGGGAAAATCTTGCCCCGCTGCAATAGAAAGCGATTCTCAAGCCAATAGAGCACGCCGATGGCAACCAACAGAACGAGAAAAGCGATTCGCAGGCGGTGCAGGATGAGGCTGTAGATCGGGTATGAGAAAAGGTAATAGGAGATATCTTTGCCGTATTGCGGATCTTTGATTCCGGCGTCCGGTGCCGTGATGAATAATAGAAACGACTCCCACTGAACGAACAACGGCCAAGCGATCAACACGGCCAATATCAGCGACAAAGGTGTATAGACCCACAGGGAGCCGGTTTGGAATTTATGAATCACTCGTCGGTTCCGGCCGCCTGCTGGCGCGGCTGCGCCTTGCGACGAGGAACCGCCGCCGAGGTAATGCGAAGCGATCCAGAAATTGATGAAGAACACGGAAAAGAAGGCGGCGCCCACCAGGATGAGCACGACGAAGCGATAGAGCGTTCGATGCCAAAAATACTCCTGGTAGCCTTGCGCATCGAACCACCAGAAATCGACCAAAAAGGGCACGCTTTGCAGCGCGATGCCGACCAGGATGACAACCGCCACCAGGAGACCCAGGCTTAGAGTCAGTAATCGGCGCTTCCAACCAGACATTTTTATTCACCTTCTCTGTCCCACGGGGTGCAGCACCTGTTTTGCGGGCAGCGAGCACGTGATACCCAGTCGGACAAACGTGTTAGAGGCTCTCGGCATCCAATGTCCCCAAGCCGCACAGCGGACGCAACCCGATAAGCTGCGCTCCTGCCCTTGCTCTGCTCACTTCCCTTCCAGCGAACCGGGAGGGCAACTGCCCTTAGTCTTGGTTCCGTATCGATTTTATTAGTTCCCAGTTCGCTCCGGCCGAGGCGCGACGATGGGGCTGGCAACGCCGGCGCATGGCGATTCGCAACGCGCCCTCAATGCAGCGCGAAGCCTCTCGAACGAACCGGCGCAGAACGCCAACCCCGCCGGTCCCACTCATGTGTATTGCGTCTGCAGCAGCCGGATACGCCCGCAACGGCGTGCGTCGCGGCGCTTGGGCGCCGGGGAAAGATACGCCCCGGCATGGGCCGATGGATATGCGCAACCGGATGCGAACTTGAGTCACAGCGATACGCTAATTGTCAGAATACATACGATGCATGAACTCTGCGGGAGGCAATCATGGCGCACGGAGCGGCGCACGCCACGGTAAAATTGAATATCCGCTACGAGACTGACCGGATCATTCTGCGCGGCGAGCCTGCGTTGATACATCAGGAGGCGGAGCGCATCATCGAGCGTTTCCGGTTCAGCGCACGCCCCTACCGCCTTTGCAGCGAGCGCAGCGACCGGGTTGAGCTGTTCTGCAGTGGCTGAAGCCGGACGGCATTGGCCGTCACAATCTGACGACAGCCGTCAGCCCTGAGCGAGAAGCCTGCGCGGCGATACGGCGGAATTGCGACGCCGGGCGGCGACAAAACCTGGCGGTAGGCGGCTCGCCGAGCACGTGCAAACAAGGGTTTAACCATTGGCACGACTGATGCATTAAAAATGGTGACCTTTGGCGCACTAAGGTCGCGGCTGAGAGCGGGGCAAGCCTGTTCGAACGAGGCCGCAGGGATGCCACCGCCAAGCAAACAGGGATAGTACAGTA
>NZ_JBXWZQ010000009.1:0-16730 GCF_059432795.1 Nitrococcus sp.
CCGAAGACGGCGGGACGAAGCTTTTCGGCGCGAGCGGCCACGTCACGCGGCCGGGCTGCTGGGAGCTGCCCATGGGCACCCCCATGCGCGCGGTGCTCGAGGAACACGCCGGCGGTATGCAAGCCGGCTACGGATTCCGTGGGGTGCTGCCGGGCGGCGGCTCGACGCCGTTTCTGGTCGCCGAGCACCTGGACCTGCCGCTCGATTTCGATCACGTGGCCGACGCGGGCAGCCGCCTCGGTACCGGCACCATGGTCGTGCTCGATGACCGCACCTCGCTGCTCGGCTTCCTCTACAACCTGGAGCATTTTTACGCGCAGGAATCCTGCGGTTGGTGCACGCCCTGCCGCGACGGCCTGCCCTGGGTGGCGCGGGTGCTGGCGGCGCTGGACCAAGGCGCGGGCCGACCGGGCGACATCGAGATGCTGCAGCGCCACACCCGGTTGCTGGGACCGGGCAAGACATTCTGTGCCCACGCGCCCGGGGCCATGGGGCCATTGGAGAGCGCGCTGAACTACTTCCCCGAGGATTTTCAGGCGGGCATCCGCCAAAGCGCTCCCGGCGCGAGGGAGGCGAGCTGATGGCGGTGATCTACATCGACGGCGAGCCCTATACGGTGGATCCGCGCACGAACCTGCTCGCGGCCTGCCTCCAGCACGGTATCGATCTGCCCTATTTCTGCTGGCATCCCGCCCTGGGCTCGGTGGGCGCCTGTCGCCAGTGCGCGATCACGCAGTACAAGGACGAGACGGACCGCACCGGCCAGGTCGTGATGGCCTGCATGACGCCGGCGGCGGACGGCACCCGCTTGTCCGTAAACGACGCGCAAGCGTGCGAGTTCCGCGCGAGCGTCATCGAATGGCTGATGATCAATCACCCGCACGATTGCCCGGTCTGCGAGGAAGGCGGCGAATGCCACTTGCAGGATATGACCGTGCTCACCGGCCACACCCGCCGTCGTTACCGCTTCACCAAGCGCACGCATCGCAACCAAAACCTCGGTCCGTTCATCAAGCACGAGATGAACCGCTGCATCGCCTGCTATCGCTGCGTGCGCTTTTATCGCGAATACGCCGGCGGCGTGGATCTCGATGTCTTCGCCATGCACCGCAACGTCTACTTCGGTCGCCACGCCGACGGGCCGTTGGAGAGCGAGTTCAGCGGCAACCTGGTGGAAGTCTGCCCGACCGGCGTTTTCACCGACAAGCCGCTCAGCCGGAGCTATACCCGCAAGTGGGACCTGCGCTCGAGCCCCTCGATCTGCGTGCACTGCGCGGTCGGCTGCAACACCAGCCCCGGCGCGCGCTACGGCACGCTCAAGCGTGTCCAAAACCGCTACAACGGCGCGGTCAACGGTTACTTCCTCTGTGATCGGGGCCGCTTCGGCTACGGCTTCGTCAACAGCGCGGCGCGCATCCGCGAGCCCGAGATGGCAGCGCCGGACGGCGCCGCGAGCGTGCGCCCGGCGGTCGCGGCCGCACGCTTGCAGGCACTGCTCGGCCAGGGCCGCCCTCATGGCATCGGCTCGCCGCGCGCCTCGCTGGAGGCGAATTTCGCCCTGCGCCGGCTGGTCGGAGCGGCGAATTTCTCCACCGGGCAGTCGGCGGGCGAGCAGCAACTCGCCGAGTTGGTCGCCTGGATTCTGCGTGAGGGGCCTACCCCCGCGCCCTCGCTGCACGAGATGGAGCAGGCCGATGCGGTGCTGATCCTGGGCGAGGACCCCACCGCCACGGCACCGCGGGTGGCCTTGAGTCTGCGCCAGGCCCTGTATGGGCGCGCCAAGCAGGCCGCCGCGGCGTTGGACGTCCCGGAATGGCATGACGCCGCGGTGCGCAATTCCCGACCCAATCTGCGCCATCCCTGTTACATCCTCACGCCGGCGAGCACGCGGTTGGACGACGTGGCGCACGTGAGCCGCCGCGCGGCACCGGGCGACGTGGCGCGCCTCGGCCAGGCGATCGCGCATGCCCTTCACGAGCGCGCACCGGCAGTAACCGACCTGCCGGAAGCGGATCGCGGCCTGGTGGAAAACATCGCCGAGGCGCTGCGCCAGGCCCAGCGCCCGCTGATCGTGAGCGGCACCGGCTGTGCCAGCGCCGCCGTCATCCAGGCGGCCGCCAACATCGCCTGGGCACTGTGTGACGAGCACCGCCGGGCATCGCTTTGTCTGAGCCTGCCCGAGTGCAACAGCCTCGGTGTCACGCTGCTCGGCGGGCGCGACGTGCCAAGCACGCTCGACGCCGTGTGCGCCGACGACGCCGCCGTGCTCATCGTGCTGGAAAACGATCTTTACCGGCGCGCCGGGCGCGAGCAGGTGGAGGCGGCGCTCGCCCAGGCACGCCATGTGATCGTGCTCGATGCCTTGCGTCATGCCACAACCGAGCGGGCCGAGCTGCTGCTTCCAGCGGCAACCTTCGCCGAATCCGAGGGGACGCTCATCAGCTACGAGGGCCGGGGGCAGCGCTTCTTCCCAGTCTGCGAGCCGAGCGAGGCGATACGGGAGAGCTGGCGCTGGCTCGAGGAGGCGTCCGAGGCCGAGCCGCCCGCGGCCTCCCCGCGGCGTCTGGACGATCTCACGCGCGATTGCGCGCAAACCTCCGCGGCGCTGCAGCGCATCACCGAGGCCGCCCCCGCCGCCGATTTCCGCATCGCCGACATGAAGATCGCCCGCGAGCCACACCGCTACAGCGGGCGCACGGCCAAGGATGCCCATCTCGATGTTGCCGAGCCCAAACCGCCACAGGATCTCGATTCGCCGCTCACCTTCACCATGGAAGGCTATGCCGGGCGGCGCACCCCGCCGGCTTTGCGGCCCTATTTCTGGGCACCCCGGTGGAACTCGATCCAGGCGGTGAACAAGTTCCAGGACGAAATTGCCGGTCCGCTGCACGGCGGCGACCCCGGAGTGCGCCTGATCGAGCCCGACCCGGCCAGCCGGCCGGAATTTTTCTCCGCCGTCCCCGCGGCCTTCGCGCCGCACCGCGGCGAATGGACGCTCGCGCCGCTGGCACAGATTTTCGGCAGCGAGGAACTCTCGGCCTACTCGCCGCCCGTGGCGGAACGCATGGGCCCGCCGTTCATCGCATTGCACCCGGCCGACGCCGAGGCGCTCGGCGTCGGCCCGGAGAGCCTCCTCGAGGTCAGCACCGATACCGGTACCTGCCGCCTCGCCGTTCGCTTGGACCTCGGCGTGCCATGCGGCGTTGCCGGTCTGCCGACGGGTCCGGCGGAATGCAACCGCGTGGCCCGCTCCGAGCGGGCACGCCTGCGGCGGGTGATCGAGCCATGACCGCTTTGCTCGAGGCCATGCTGCTGGTCGTATCGACGCTGGGCGCGCTGCTGATCGGTGCAGCGTTGCTGACCTGGGTGGAGCGGCGATTGCTCGGCTTGTGGCAGGACCGTTACGGTCCCAACCGCGCCGGCCCCTTCGGCGCTCTGCAGTGGTTTGCCGATCTCGTGAAGATTCTGACCAAGGAGGATTGGGTACCCCCGTTCGCCGACCGTGCCCTGTTCGTTCTGGCGCCGGCGGTGATCATGGCGACCATGCTGCTCGCCTTCGCGGTGATACCGATGGCACCGCAGTTGAGCATCGTCGACCTCGACGTCGGATTGCTGTTCTTCCTCGCCATGACTTCGATCTCCGTGTACGGCGTGGTGCTGGGCGGCTGGGCGTCCAACAGCAAATACGCGCTGCTCGGCGGCCTGCGCTCGGCCGCGCAGATGATCAGCTACGAAGTGTTCATGGGGCTCGCGCTCATGGGCGTGATCATGCTGGCCGGCTCGTTCAACCTCCAGAGCATCGTCACGGCGCAGCGCGACCTTTGGTTCTGCATCCCGCAGTTCCTCGGCCTGGTCGTCTTCCTGGTGGCCGGGGTCGCCGAGACGCACCGCCTGCCGCTCGACCTGCCGGAGAGCGAGAACGAGCTGATCGCCGGCTATCATACCGAGTACTCGGGCATGAAGTTCGGCATGTTCTTCGTCGGCGAATACGTCGGCATCATCGTCGTCTCGGCGATGATCGTCACGTTGTTCTTCGGCGGCTGGCTCGGCCCCTGGCTGCCTCCGCTGCTTTGGTTCGTACTCAAGACCACCCTGGTGGCCTGCTTTTTCGTGCTGCTGCGCGCCGCGCTGCCGCGTCCCCGTTATGACCAGCTCATGGCCTATGGCTGGAAGTTCATGCTGCCGCTCGCCTTGCTCAACCTGGTCGTAACCGGGGGCATCGTGCTGGCGGGCGGTACACAGGGCTGAAGCCGAGGAGGTATTCGATGCTCAGTCAGCTACGCAGCCTCTGGTATGTGTTCCTGCACGCGTTCCACCGGCGTGAGACGGTCCTCTACCCGGAGCAGGCGCCGGCCCTACCGCCGCGCACGCGCGGGCGCATCGTGCTCTCCCGGGACCCGGACGGGGCGGAGCGTTGCGTCGCCTGCAATCTCTGCGCGGTCGCCTGTCCGGTGGACTGCATAGCGCTGCAAAAAACCGAGGACGAGACGGGGCGCTGGTATCCCGAATGGTTTCGCATCAACTTCTCGCGCTGCATTTACTGCGGCTTCTGCGAGGAGGCCTGCCCCACCTATGCCATCCAGCTGATCCCGGACTTCGAAATGAGCGAGTACGAGCGCCAGAACATGGTCTACGAGAAGGAGGACCTGATGATCGAGGGTCCCGGCAAGTACCACGATTACAGCTTCTACCGCGTGGCGGGACTCGCCGTCGGCGGCAAGGACAAAGGGCAAGCCGAAAACGAGGAAGCGCCGGTGGATGTGCGCGGGCTCATGCCGTAGGTACGCAGGGCTGGCCGAGCGCACGCCTTGCGCGCCCTGGCGGGCGGACCCGCCAGAGATGCCGACCGCCCTTTGGCGGCCTTCGAATCCAAGGGGGACGCAGGTACCGCGTGTCCCGGCAAATCAGGGGTGAGTTGACCGATGCACGCCGCCGTAATCTTCTATCTCGCCGCCTTGCTCGCCATCCTCGCCACGGCCCTCGTGGTCACCAGCCGTAATGCCGTGCACGCCCTGCTCTACCTGATCGTTTCGCTGTTCGCCGTCGCGTTGATCTTCTACCTCGTCGGGGCACCGCTCGCGGCGGCGCTGGAAGTGATCATCTACGCGGGCGCGATCATGGTGCTTTTCGTCTTCGTGGTGATGATGCTCAATCTGGGCGAACAGGCGAGCGCTCAGGAACGTGAGTGGCTGCGACCCCGCGTGTGGATCGGCCCGAGCCTGTTGGCCGGATTGCTGCTCGCAGAGTTGCTCTACGTCATCGTCATCGGCAGTGGCAGCGAGCGCACGACCACCGCCGTGAGCGCACACGACGTGGGTCTTGGCTTGTTCGGAGCCTACCTGCTCGCGGTGGAACTCGCCGCCATGCTGCTATTGGCGGCGCTGGTCGGCGCCTATCATCTGGGCCAGCGTCTGCCGCGGGCGCAGGATTGATCCGATGGCGGAGATCCTCCTCGCCCACGGACTGCTGCTGGCCGCGATCCTGTTCGCCTTGGGGCTGCTCACGGTGCTGGTCCGGCGCAACGTGCTGTTCATCCTCATGGGTATCGAGATCATGCTCAACGCCGCGGGCCTCGCTTTCGTGCTGGGCGGCGCGCGCTGGGGAGAAGCCGACGGCCAGGTGCTGTTCATTCTGATTCTGGCGGTGGCCGCCGCGGAAGTCTCCGTGGGGCTTGCTCTGGTGCTGCAGCTACAGCAGCGCTTCGGCACCGTCGACGTCGATGCGGCAAGGCAGATGCGCGGATGATCTCTTCTGCGCTCCTCTGGCTGATTCCCTTGGCGCCGCTCGCCGGCTTCGTGGTGCTCGCGCTGTTCGGCGGTTGGCTCAGCCGCCGCGCGATTGCGGCCGTGGCGGTGGGTTCGCTGGCCTTGTCCGCCGCCCTTGCCGCCGCTGTTGGTTTCAATTTCCTCGCCGAGCCGCCGAGCGCGGGGCATGCGAGCCAGGTGCTCGGCTCCTGGCTGGAGGTCGGCGAGCTGCACCCCCGGTTCGGTTTGTATCTGGATGCCCTTTCCCTGGTGATGATGCTGGTGGTCACCGGAGTGGGCTTCCTGATTCATCTCTACTCCGCGACCTTCATGGCCGAGGATCCGGGTTATCGGCGCTACTTCGCCTACCTGAATCTCTTCGTCGCCGGCATGCTCGTGCTGGTGCTGGCCGACAATCTGCTTTTTCTCTATCTGGGCTGGGAAATCGTCGGTCTTTGCAGCTATCTGCTGATCGGCCACGGCTATGGCGATCCGGCCGCCGGCCGCGCGGCGCGCAAAGCATTCGTCGTCACCCGTATCGGCGATGCCGCCATGCTGATCGGCATGTTCCTGCTGCTCGCGCATTGGGGCACGCTGCAGATTCAGCCTCTGATGGGGCTTGCCGCCGAGGGCTGGGCGGAGGGCTCGACGCTCGCCACAGCGGCGGCGGCTTTGCTGCTCGCCGGCGCCCTGGGCAAATCCGCGCAATTGCCGCTGCAGGTGTGGCTGCCCGACGCCATGGCCGGGCCGACCCCGGTCAGCGCCTTGATTCATGCCGCCACCATGGTCACCGCGGGAGTATATCTGATCGCCCGCCTGCACGTGCTCTTCGAGCTGGCACCCGGCGTGCACTACGCCGTGGCCGTGATCGGCGCCGCCACGCTGCTCCTGGCTGGCGCCGCCGCCCTGGTGCAGCGGGATATCAAGCGGATCCTGGCCTATTCCACCATCAGCCAAATCGGCTATATGTTTCTGGCGCTCGGTGTGGGCGGCTATGGCGCGGCGCTTTTCCATCTGCTGACGCACGCCTGCTTCAAGGCCCTGCTCTTTTTGGCCGCCGGCGTGGTCATCGCCGGGCTCGACGAGGAACACGACATCTTTCGCATGGGCGGTCTCGCCCGGCAGCTGCCGGGAACCTCGCTGGCGTTTCTCGCCGGCGCCGCCTCATTGGCGGCCTTACCGTTGATCACCGCGGGCTTCTACAGCAAGGACCTGATCCTCGCGCAGACCTGGGAGGCGGCGATGGGCGGGCTCTGGATCGCAGGCGTGGCGGGTGCGCTGCTCACGGCGCTCTACACGTTCCGGGCGTTTTTCGTTGCCTTTCTCGGCGAAGCCAAAGGACGCGTCCGCCGCGGCGCCAGCGTGGCGGAGGCGACGGCGCTGACGGTGCTGGCGATACTCTCCCTCGGCGCCGGGCTCGTCGAGTCCCCGCAGGCCTGGGGAGGGGGCGGGCAGTCCTTTACCGGCTTCCTTGCGAGCGCGCTACCGCCGGGTCCGGGCGCTTCCGCGCACACCGATGGCGGCGGAAGCCTCGTCGCGCTTGTTGCCTCCCTGGCGAGCGTTTGCGGTGCCGTGCTCGCTTGGGTTTGCTATCGGTATCGCCCGGCGATGGCGCAACCCCATGCGCTGCATGCCGTACGCCGCCTATGGCAGGCCGGCTGGGGCTTCGACTGGGCTTATGAACGGCTGTTCGTGAGGCCGTTGCTCGCGTTCACCCGCGCCAACCGCCACGATGCCGTCGACACGCTGTTCACGGGCATCGCCACGGCGAGCCGCTCCCTGCACCGCGGCCTCAGCCACACGCAGACGGGCCACGTACGCTGGTACGCCGCGGGGATCGCCTGCGGCGCGTTCCTGCTGATCGCGCTGATGGTGTTGCCATGATTCTCCTGTGGTTGATTCTCATCCCGCTGGCGGGTGCCCTTCTGGCCTGGTTCTGCGGACGCTTCGCCGGCCACTGGCCGCGCGCGGTCGCGCTTGCGGCCCTGGCGCTCGACCTGGCACTGGCGATCGAGCTGTGCTGGGGACAGCCGGTGAGCTTGGCACTGCCGGGCAACGCGACCTGGCTGGCGCACCTGGAACTGCCCTGGATCCCGCGCTTTGGCATCCGAGTGCTGCTCGCCGCCGATGGGCTGAGTGTCATCCTGGTGCTGCTCACGCTCTTTCTCGGCCTGGTCTCGGTTGCGGCCTCCTGGGCGGAGATCCGCGAGCGCGTGGGTTTCTTTCACTTCAACCTGCTCGCCACGCTCGCCGGCGCCATCGGCGTGTTCCTGGCTCTGGATCTGTTCCTGTTCTTCTTCTTCTGGGAGGCCATGCTCATCCCGATGTACTTCCTGATCGGGATCTGGGGCCATGAAAACCGCGTCTACTCCACGCTCAAGTTTTTCCTCTTCACCCAGGCAAGCGGCCTGCTGATGCTGCTGTCGATCATCGCGCTCGCATTGACCCATCAGGCACAAAGCGGTGTGCTGAGCTTCAGCTACTTCGATTTGCTGGGCACGACCCTGGACCCGGGCACCGCGCTGTATCTGATGCTCGGCTTTTTCGTCGCCTTCGCGGTCAAGCTCCCGATGGTGCCGTTCCACACCTGGCTGCCGGATGCCCACACGGACGCGCCTACCGCCGGCAGCGTCGTACTGGCGGGAATTCTTCTCAAGACGGGCGCCTATGGGCTGCTGCGCTTCATTACCCCGCTCTTTCCAGGGGCCGCGGCGGAGTTCGCGCCGGTGGCGATGGTCCTGGCGGTGATCGGCATTCTCTACGGCGGCCTGGTCGCCTTCGCGCAGCAGGACTTCAAGCGTCTGGTGGCCTACACCAGCATCAGCCACATGGGATTCGTGCTCCTCGGCGTGTTCGCCTGGAACGAGCTCGCGCTGCAGGGCGTGGTCATGCTGATCATCGCCCACGGGCTCAGCACAGGGGCGCTGTTCATCATCGCCGGCTCGCTGCAGGAGCGGCTGCATACCCGGGAGCTGGCAGACATGGGCGGGATCTGGTCGCGGGCGCCGCGCCTCAGTGGCGCCGCGTTGTTCTTCGCGATCGCCTCTCTGGGACTGCCGGGGTTGGCGAATTTCGTCGGCGAGTTCCTGGTGTTGGCCGGCAGCTATCACGCCAGCCCGGCGGCGACCGCGTTCGCCGTCGCCGGGCTGGTGGTCGCGGTGATCTATACCTTGTGGCTGGTGCAGCAAGCCTTTCACGGGCCCGCCGCGCCGGGGCTGGCGCTGGCCGATTTCAACGCCCGGGAGATGAGCATCATGGGCGTGATGATCGGCATTGTCGTTTGGCTGGGGCTTAACCCGCAGCCCATTCTCGACCTGGCTGCGCCCGCTCTCGGCGCCTTGCGCGAACTCACCTACATCTGACCCTGCACGAAAGGGGAGGCTCGCAGCGATGACGGCCGCAGATTTCCTGGCTTTGTCCCCCTGGCTCGTATTGAGCGCCACGGTGCTCGTTGTGCTGATCGGCGTGGCGATCCGCCGCGATCATCGGGCGACGGCCGCGCTCACGTGCGGCGGTTTGGCACTGACCCTGCTGGCCATACCGCTCGCCGCCGGCCACGCGCCGCGCCTGGTGACGGCATTGTTCAGCATCGACGGCTACGCGCTTTTCTTCCTGGTGCTGATGGTGCTCGCCGCGCTCGCCGTGACCGTGCTCACCTTCGGCTACTGCTACCGCCGGCCGGGTGTTCACGAGGAGCTTTATCTACTGCTGCTCGCGGCGACCCTGGGTGCCGCCGTGCTGGTGGCGAGCCGTCATTTCGGCTCGCTCCTGCTCGGCTTGGAGTTACTCAGCGTGGCGCTGTTCGCGCTGGTGGCCTATCCGGTGCACCGGGGGCGACCCCTGGAGGCCGGCGTGAAGTACCTCATCCTTGCCGGGGTCGCCGCCGCCTTCCTGCTCTTCGGCATGGCACTGATCTATGCCGAGCTGGGCGCGCTCGAATTCCCGGCGGTGGCCGACCGAATCACGGCACTGACCTTGGTGGGGAGACCTTATTTGATCGCCGGCATTGCCCTGGTCGTCACCGGTCTCGCCTTCAAGCTTTCGCTGGTGCCCTTTCACCTGTGGACTCCGGACGTTTTCGAAGGGGCCCCGGCGCCGGTCACGGCGTTCCTCGCCACGGTTTCCAAAGGCGCGGTGATCGTGCTGCTGCTGCGCTTCCTGCTGGAAACCGGCGCCTACGGCTCGCCGAGCGTGCTGAACGCGCTCGCGCTTGTCGGAATCGCCTCCATGCTCGTCGGCAATCTGCTCGCTTTGCTGCAGCGCAACCTCAAACGCCTGCTCGCCTACTCTTCCATCGCCCACATGGGCTATCTGCTGGTGCCGCTGGTCGCCGGCGGCGAACTCGCCGTCGAGAGCGTGGCCTATTATCTCACCGCCTACTTCCTCATGACGCTGGGTGCTTTCGGCGCCATCACGGTCTACTCGGCCGCGGCGAGCGAGGGTGAACTGGACCAGCTGGAGGCCTACCGGGGCCTTTTCTGGCAACGCCCCTGGCTCGCCGGCGCCTTCACCGCCATGCTGCTCGCGCTCGCGGGCATGCCGCTGACCGCCGGGTTCGTGGCGAAGTTCTACGTGTTCACCGCCGGTACCGATGCCCGGCTGTGGCCCTTGTTAGCGGCCTTGATCCTCGGCAGCGCGCTCGGGCTGTTTTATTATCTGCGCGTGGTGGTGGTGATGGCGGGCGCGCCGGGCGCGCGCGCTCCGCAGGCGGGCTCCGGCCTTGCGCTGCCCGGGCACCTGACGCTCGCGGCGCTCACCTTCCTGCTGATCGCCCTCGGCGTCTACCCTTCACCGCTGCTCGAGCTGATCCGCCATGGCTCGCCCGGCGTTTTGCATTGACGCGGCAGCGCGAGGGCGATAAGAGCGAGGGTCGCGTTCGGCGCTCGCCTCATACGATCGGCGGCTCACCCTGCCAGCCCTGGTCTTCCTCCAGCTCGCGGTTGAAGGCCGCGACGTATTTGGCTACGCGACGCACCGAGTCGAAGCGGGCGAGATGAAACAGCGCCTCACCCTCGTGCACCAGCGGCAGGTTGTTGCGCCCGACCACGATGCCGTCGAGGCTTGCCTGGACAGTGAGCTCCCGCTCCCCGAACGGGTCGGCGATATAGCCGAGCGCCTGCCCCTGGTGGACATGCGCGCCGAGCGCCACCGCCGTGCGGAAGATGCCGTCCTGCTCGGCTCGCACCCAGGTGCTGTAGTTCGCCGCATAGTTCGACTCCGGCGCGCCCCGGCGCGAGCGGCTGGAGGGAATCATCCCCAGGTGGCGCAGCACGCGAATGATTCCCTTGACCCCCGCCTGGATCGCGGCCTCGTTGAAACGCAGCGCCTCCCCGGCCTCGTAGGTGATCACCGCCTTACCGGTGTCATTGCATAGCTGGCGCAGGCTGCCCTCGATCAGCGGCGCATTGATCATGACCGGTACGCCGAAGGCCCGGGCCATGGCGAGGCAGCTCGGCTCGTCCAGGTTGGCGCGAATCTGCGGCAGGTTGTCACGGTGGATCGCGGCGGTATGCAGATCGATGACATGGCTGGTCTGGGAGAGGATCTCGCGCACGAAAAGATGCGCCATGCGCGCGGCGAGCGAGCCACGCTCGCTGCCGGGAAACGCGCGATTGAGGTCCCGCCGATCCGGCAGGTAGCGCGAGCGGTCGGCAAAACCGAACACGTTTACGATCGGCACTGCCAGCAGGGTCCCTTTCAAGCGTTTGAGGGCGGGCAGCAGCAGCACCCGGCGGATGATCTCCACCCCGCTGATCTCATCGCCATGAATCGCCGCGCAGACGAGCAGGGAGGGACCCTCCTCCCGACCGTGGATCACCTGCACCGGCAGCGTGATCGGCGCATGCGTATAGAGCAGCGCGGCGGGAATATCGATGGTGCGCCGCTCGCCGGCCTCGATCCGATGGCCGGCGATCTCGAGGGAGGGCCGGCCGGCCGCTCTCGGATGATCCACGTCTGCCAACTCCCAGCCGGCGGCTCAGTCCCGAGCCGCGCGGTGCACGTCCTTGAGCTGCGCGTAATAGCGCGCCGAATAGAGGAGCTGCTCGCGCTCCGTGCGGGTGATTTCGCGCGCGGCCCGCGCCGGCGCGCCGACAAAAAGCCAGCCCGAATGCAGCCGCTTCCCGGGTGGCACCAAGGCGCCGGCGGCGATGATCACATCGTCTTCGACCTCGACCGCGTCCATAAGAACCGCCCCCATCCCGATGAGCACCCGGCTGCCCACCGTACAGGCGTGCACGATGGCACGGTGGCCGACAGTCACATCCTCGCCGAGGCTCGTGGAATGCCCGCCGGGGGTATACGGGCCGTCGTGCGTGACGTGA
The DNA here is from genome assembly GCF_059432795.1 of Nitrococcus sp. Taxonomy (NCBI): domain Bacteria; kingdom Pseudomonadati; phylum Pseudomonadota; class Gammaproteobacteria; order Chromatiales; family Ectothiorhodospiraceae; genus Nitrococcus; species Nitrococcus sp. The sequence continues at coordinate 12,068 of NZ_JBXWZQ010000009.1, forward strand.
ACCACCGTCCCATCCTGAATATTGCTGCGCGCGCCGATTCGTATGGCGTTGATATCGCCGCGGACGACCGCCATGGGCCACACGGAGACGTCCTCGGCGAGTGTCACGTCACCGATGACCAGGGCGGTCTCGTCCACCCAGGCGGTATCGGCAAGCCGCGGTACGCAGTCTTTGAAGGAACGAAGCATGGGCCTGTGCTCGAATCCGGTTGTGAAATCGTCTCGCCAAGCGCGCGCGACGCGATGCCGCGTGACCCGGGAAGTCTAGCGATCGCGGGGCGCCGCGCATAGACCGTGCGGCGCGGCGGCAAGCCCCGAGCGCTCCGTCTAGGTCATGGTGACCAACTCTTCGGCGCTGGTCGGATGGATCGCAACCGTGTCATCGAAATCGCGCTTGGTCGCGCCCATCCGAATGGCGACCGCGAAGCCCTGCAGCATCTCGTCCACTCCCGGACCGAACAGATGCGCGCCGACGATTCGCTCTTCCTCGCCGATACAGACGAGCTTCATGGCGCTCGGCCGCTTGTTCTCCGACAATGCCTGTTCGAGCGGTATGAAGCGGCTCGTATAAACCTTGACGTCGTCGCCATAGCGTTGCCGCGCCTGCTCCTCGGTCAGGCCGACGGCCCCCAGGGGCGGGTGCGTGAACACCACCGAGGGAATCATCTCGTAAGGCAGACGACGCTCCGGTTGTCCGCCCCACAGCCGGTCCGCGAGACGCCGACCGGCGGCGATCGCCACCGGGGTCAACGGAAACACCCGAGTCACGTCGCCGATCGCGAAGATGTGCGGCTGGTTCGTGGCTTGCCATTGATCGACTGGGACGACACCGTCGGCGGCAAGCTCCACGCCCGCCGCCTCCAGCCCCAGCCCGCCCGTATTCGGCGCGCGCCCCACGGCCCAGATCACCTGCTCGAAACCGCCCGCGCTGCGCCCGTCCGCGGCCCGCAGACAAAGCCGATCGGCCGCCCGCTCGAGGCTCGCGGGGACGAAGCCACTGACAACCTCGATACCGTCGGCCTGCGCGGCCTCCACATAGGCCGCCCGGAGCATGGGGTCGAAGTGCCGCAAGGGATAATCCCGGCGGAAGAACAGCGAGACCCGGCTGCCGAGCTGGCGGAGCACACCGCAGAGCTCGACGGCGATGTATCCGGCACCGACCACCGCGACGTGCGCGGGACACCGCTGCAGGGCAAAGAAGCCGTCGGAGTCGATACCGAGCTCCGCGCCGGGCAAGTCGGGAATGATGGGGCGACCGCCCACGGCGATGATGAAGCGATCCGCCGTGACACGCTCGCCGCCCACATCCAGCGTGTGCGGATCGACAAAGCGGGCGCGGGATTCATACAACGCGACGTCGGAGCGCTCCAGAGTGTGCCGGTAGATCGTGTTCAGCCGCTCGATGTAAACGTCGCGCCGCTCGACCAGGGCGCCCCAGTCGTGCCCGGCCACCTCCAGGCGGAAACCGTAATCGGCGGCCCGTTCGATCACCTCCGCGGTGTGCGCGGCATTCCACATGATCTTCTTCGGCACACAGCCGACGTTGACGCACGTGCCGCCGAGCCGCGACTGCTCGACCACCGCGCAGCGCGCGCCGTGGGCCGCTGCCCGACGTGCCGCGGCGATGCCGCCGCTGCCGCCGCCGATACAGATCAGATCATAATGCCGTGCCATTTGCAGTTCCGTCCCCGCTGCGGAAAATAGGGAGCAATCGCGTAAGATAACCAATCCACTCCCGAGCGAGCAAAACTGTACCCATGGACAACCCCGTGCTGGATACCGAGGATCTCCCCCGGTTCACCGCCATTCGTCCCGAGCACGTCGTGCCCGCCATCGATGAGATCCTTGCCGACAATCAGCGCGGGCTCGAAGCGATTCTCGCAGACACCAGCCAGCCCACCTGGGAGAACCTGATCGAGCCGCTGGAGGCGCTCAACAACCGCCTGCGCAAGGCCTGGTCGCCGATCGCGCACATGAACGCCGTGGTCAACAACGAGGCCTTGCGCGCGAGCTACAACGCCTGTCTGCCCAAGATTTCCGAGTATTACACCGAGCTCGCGCAAAACGAGCGGCTCTTTCAGGCGATCGGCGCCATCCGCGACAGCGCCGCCTTCAGTCTCCTCGACCGCGCGCAACAACAGACGATCGATCACGCGTTGCGGGACTTCCGGCTGGCCGGGGTCGCACTCCCGGCGCCGGAGAAGGCGCGCTACAAGGCCAACGCGCAACGCCTCGCCGAGCTCGCCTCGCGATTCGAGGACAATCTGCTCGACGCCACCAACCACTGGCAGAAGCCGATCACCGATCGGGCGCGGCTCGCCGGGCTCCCGGAGGGCATACGCCACATGGCCAGACAGGCGGCCGAGCGTGCCGGGGAGGAAGGCTGGCGTTTGTCGCTCGATTTCCCAACCTACCACGCCGTCATGAGCTACGCCGAAGATCGGGCGCTGCGCCGCGAGTTCTATGAAGGCTGGAACACGCGGGCCTCCGACGCCGGCCCCGATGCGAACCGCTGGGACAATCACTCCATCATGGAGGAAATTCTCGCGCTGCGACATGAGCAGGCCCGGCTGCTGGGCCTGCGCAATTACGCCGAGCTCTCGCTGCAGACCAAAATGGCGCCCGGCACCGATGAGGTTCTGGAGTTTCTGGAGGATCTGGCGCAGCGCAGCCGCCCGCAGGCGCTCACGGAGCTCGCCGAGCTGCGGCGCTTCGCCCGCGAGGCGCACGGCGTCGAGTCACTCGAGGCCTGGGATGTCGGTTTCTACACCGAGCAGCTGCGGCAACGCCGGTTCCGGCTCTCCGCCGAGGATCTGCGGCCGTATTTCCCGGTCGATGCCGTGTTGGGCGGGCTGTTCGCCATCGTCGAGCGCCTCTACGGGATCCGGATTGCCGAGCGTGAGGGCATCGAAACCTGGCACCCCGACGTGCGCTTCTATGAGATCCACGATAGCGACGCCGCCCTGCGCGGGCGGTTCTACTGCGACCTCTATGCGCGGGCGAACAAGCGCGGCGGCGCCTGGATGGACGAATGCCGCGTGCGCTGGCGTTCTCGGACCGGCGAGCTGCAGATTCCGGTGGCCTACCTGACCTGCAACTTCACGCCGCCCACCGAATCCGGTGCCGCGGCCCGCCTCAGCCACGACGAGGTGCTGACCCTGTTCCATGAGTTCGGCCACGGCCTGCACCATATGCTCACCCGCGTGGATGCCCCCGGCGTCTCGGGCATCAACGGCGTGCCCTGGGATGCCGTCGAGCTGCCCAGCCAGTTCATGGAGAACTGGGGCTGGGAGCAACCGGCGCTGGAGCTCATCGCGCGCCACCACGAAAGCGCCATGGCGCTGCCCGACGCGCTCTTCCAGCAACTCAAGGCGGGACGCAACTTCCAGTCGGCCATGCAGATGGTGCGTCAGCTCGAGCTCGCATTGTTCGACTTCCGCCTGCATCTGGAGCCGCAACCGCCGAGTGCCGAGCGCATCTACCAGTTGCTCGACGAGGTCCGGGACCGGGTGGCCGTGCTCAAGCCCCCGGCGTTCAACCGATTCCCTTGCACCTTTGCGCACATCTTCGCCGGTGGCTACGCGGCCGGCTACTACAGTTACAAGTGGGCGGAAGTGCTTTCGGCCGACGCCTATTCGCGCTTCGAGGAGGAGGGTCTTTTCAACCCCGAAACCGGCCGCGCGTTCCTCGAGCGCATTCTGGAGAAGGGCGGCTCCGAGGACGCCATGGCGTTGTTCACCGCCTTTCGCGGCCGCAAGCCCAGTATCGAGCCGCTGCTGCGCCACAGCGGGCTCATCGCCTGACGCCCCCGCCTGCCATGAAGCTTGCCTCCTGGAACGTCAATTCGCTGAAGGTCCGGCTGCCGCACGTGCTGGAGTGGCTGGATGCCGTGCGACCCGATCTCCTGGGCCTGCAGGAGACCAAGCTCCTCGACAACTCCTTTCCCATCGAGGCGCTGCGCGCGGCGGGGTACGAAATGGTCTACTCGGGGCAGAAGACCTACAACGGCGTCGCGGTGCTCTCGCGCTGGCCGATCACCGAGGTCCTCTGTGACATCCCGGCCCTGGAGGACCGGCAACGTCGCGTTCTGGCGGTGACCACGGCGGGGCTGCGCTTCATCAACCTGTACGTGCCGAACGGCCAGGCGGTCGGCAGCGAGAAATACGCCTACAAGCTCGACTGGCTCGCGCATCTGCGCGCTTGGCTTGCCGAGGAGTTGGCGGCGCGGCAACCCCTTGTCGTGGTTGGGGATTTCAACATCGCCCCGCTGGATCGCGACGTCCACGACCCGCAGCTATGGCACGAGCAGGTGCTGTGCAGCACGCCGGAGCGGCGGGCCCTGCAGGCCTTGTTGGCTCTTGGCCTCACGGACAGCTTCCGGCAATTCCCGCAGGAGGCGGGCGTCTATTCCTGGTGGGACTACCGGATGAACAATTTCCGCCGCAACCGCGGGCTGCGCATCGATCTCATCCTCACCAGCGCCGCGCTGACCCGCAAGCTCACCGCTAGCTATGTCGACCGGACGCCGCGCGGCTGGACGCGGCCCTCGGATCATGCACCGGTGGTCGCCGAGCTCGACCTTCAATAACCCGACCTTCGAAAAGCACGGGCGCCTCAACGCAAACGCAGCCGGGCTCCACCCAGCCGGCTGCATGCGCGAGGCC
>NZ_JBXWZQ010000010.1:0-2553 GCF_059432795.1 Nitrococcus sp.
CGGGTGGGATGCGATTCCACAGGAGGCCCGGGACGTGAACCGCCTTCAGGCAGAGCGCCGTGCCGCCGGCGGCTAATGCGGCCAGCGCCGTAGCGGCGTGCGATCACGAGCGGGCCGCCTGCCGCCTACTGGATCTGACTCGCGAGATGCTCGATCTGGGCCGGGCTGGCGACTGGGTGCTGTTCGCTCAGCGCGAGGAGGAACGGCAGAACCTCTCCCGCGCGATCTTCGCGACGCCGGTGCCGCGCGCCGCCGCACCGCTGGTCGCCGACTGCATCCGCCGTGTGCTCGATCTGGATCAGGAGCTGATCTCGCTCGCCGAAGCGCATCGCGACAAGGCGGCCCGGGCCATGCGGGAGACGCAGCGCGGCCGTCAGGCCGCTGACGTCTATCGCCGCTTCTCGCGTTGAGACGCCGGACTTCTGGCTTGCCGCTCGGGCGCCGTCAGGCGGCCTGGCCGAGCGCCGTTCATTTGACACGGGTCACATTTATTCATCCACATCGCCGATACATTGGCACAGGAGGTCAGGGCTAAAGGCACACGGTCGGCGATGGTCAAAGTGTTGGTGGTGGATAGCGATACCGAACGGGCCCGCGGCATAGAGGCCGTGATCCGTTTTCTCGATCACGAGCCGCGAATCGTATCCAATGTCGAGATGCTCGCACGTTCCGAGCAGTCGACCGGCTACGCGCTGGGCCTGCTTACCGAGGACTCGAGCAAAGATCATACGCAGAGTCGGCTCGCAACGGTCGGCGAGGCACTGCCGAATCTCCCCATTTTTTTGTTACGCCCCAATGGGGCGCGTACCTCGCCGGCCGACGCGGTGCAGGGCAACGTTCTGGGCACGCTCGGCCACCCCTTGCGCCAGCAGGAGCTCGCGGCGGCATTGCGTCGCGCGCTGAGCCACAACGCCCAGCAGGTCAATGGCGAGCGCGCCGCGGCGGCCGCGCTGCCGCGCTTGGTGGGGGAAAGCGCGCGTATGCGCCGCGTGCGCTCCATGATCGAGCAGGTGGCGGATTCCGATGCCACGGTGCTGATTCTCGGCGAGTCCGGCACCGGCAAGGAGATCGTGGCGCGGCAAATTCATGCCCAATCGAAACGCCGCGACGGGCCTTTCGTTCCCATCAATTGCGGCGCCATACCCGCCGAGCTGCTGGAGAGCGAGCTCTTCGGTCATGAGAAGGGCGCGTTCACCGGAGCGGTATCCAGTCGCCGCGGGCGTTTCGAGCTCGCTCAAGGCGGATCGTTGTTTCTCGATGAGATCGGCGACATGAGCCTGCACATGCAGGTCAAGCTGCTGCGCGTCCTCCAGGAGCGGACTTTCGAGCGCGTCGGCGGTACCAAGACCCTCTATGCCGACGTGCGGGTGATCGCCGCCACCCACCGCAACCTGGAGACCCAGATCACCCAGGACGCCTTCCGCGAAGATTTGTATTACCGCCTCAACGTCTTCCCGATCGAAATGCCCGCGTTGCGGGAACGCATCGCGGATCTTCCGGTGCTCACCGAGGAGCTCATTCGGCGTGTCGAGGCCGAAGGGCGCGGCATGGTGCGTTTCACCGCCCAGGCGCTATCCGTGATGAGTCAGTATTCCTGGCCCGGCAACGTCCGCGAGCTCGCCAACCTCGTGGAGCGGCTCGCCATTCTGCGTCCGTATGGCGAGGCGGGCGTGACGGATTTGCCGGAGAAGATAATCGAGCACGCTCGGCTCGCCGGCACCGAGCCGAGCGTTGCGAGCGAGCCGGCCGATGCGCCCGCCCGACCCGGGACGGAGTGCCTGCCGGTGGAGTCGACCGAAGCGCTCGCCCGGGTGTTGGTGCCCGAAGAAGGGCTCGATCTCAAGGAATGGCTCGCGGATATGGAAATACAGCTCATCCGCCAGGCCTTGGATCTTACCGACGGCGTGGTTGCTCGGGCGGCCAAGCTGCTGCGGCTGCGACGCACGACTGGGGTGGCGAAGCTGCGCAAGTACGGTATCCCGCGGGAAGGCCTCAAGGTTGTGTGAGCCAGAGGCTGTGTGGCCCGATTCATGCCTCGTGAAGAGCAGACACGAGGCAGAGAGGCCCGATCATGAACGACATGCGCATACAGCAGGTGCTCCAGCAAATGCGGGCGATGGCGGCGCAAGCCGAAGGCAATCAGCCCGCCGGAGCCGCTGCGGAATCCCGGCCCGGCGACTTCGCCGGAATGCTGAACTCGGCTATTGAGACGGTAAACAGCCTGCAGCAGGGCGCGGCGCAGAAAACCGACGGCTTCCTCAATGGCGAGGGCGTGCCGCTCACCGAGGTCATGATCGCGAGCCAGAAATCCCGAATTGCCTTCGAGACGATCAAGGAGGTCCGCAACCATCTGCTGTCGGCCTACCAGGAAATTTCACGGATGCAGGTCTGAGGTTCGAGGCAGTCCCACGAAACTTAGCAAGGATAACGCGCGATGGCGGCAAATCAGGTTCTGACAGCTACAGCAACATCTAATGTGGAGGCACAGCGTCAGAAAGATGACGATCGGGGGCGGCTCGGTCTTCTGCTGAGCGAGTACCTCGGCGATCGCGC
>NZ_JBXWZQ010000011.1:0-34326 GCF_059432795.1 Nitrococcus sp.
GCGTCCCGAGGCGATCGCCGAGAGCTACTGGCACCTTCACACTCAGCCGCGCAGCGCCTGGACGTTGGAACTGGATTTACGCCCGTGGGTGGAGAAGTTTTAGCGCCGGATGAGGTATCCGCTGCTGCGGGCCGCGGCGGCAATGCTGTGTACCGGCGCCACAACGGTTATCCTCGGCGCAAGGCAATCTGAATTGTTGGGGGGTCCCATGGCGGGCTGCTGTCACGGCGTCGAGCGCCGCCTCGCCGAGCGGCGCGATCTCCAGACGCGCATGCTGTGGACGGTGCTCGCGATCAACGCCGTCATGTTCGTAGTGGAGTTCGCCGCCGGCTGGCTGGCCGCCTCAACCGCGCTCCTGGGCGACTCGCTCGATATGCTCGGTGATGCGCTGGTCTATTCCTTCAGCCTCCTGGCGGTGACGCGCAGCGCCCGCTGGAAAGCGGTTTCGGCGGGCTTGAAGGGCAGCATCATGGCCGTCTTCGGCGTGATTGTCCTGCTCGAGGCGACCGATAAGCTCCTTTCGGGCGGCGCCCCGGAGGCGATGCTTATGGCCTCGGTCGGAGGCGCGGCGCTGGCAGCAAATTCGGTGTGTCTCGCGTTGCTGACCCGACACCGCGACGATGACGTCAACATGCGCTCGGCCTGGATCTGCTCGCGCAATGACCTCATCGCAAATGCCGGTGTCTTGGCGGCAGCCGGCATCGTCGCCGTAACGGACAGCGCTTGGCCGGACATTCTGGTGGGCGTGGCCATCGCCACGCTTTTCCTGCGCTCGTCGCTCGGCGTGCTCCAAGACGCGCACCGCACTTACCACGCCGGGCCGAGCGCGGAGAGTGACGCCGGGCGTAGCTGACGTGGCCGCTTGCCGGCCATTGATGCGGTCCCGCGGCGATCGGCTTTCGCCACGCCGGTCAGCACAGCGGCACGCCCAGTGAAGCGTTCATACGCTCTCGTACCGGTAAGTGCCCCGCCGGGCGGGGCGCAGCAAATGGTTACGCAACTCCCAACGCCCTTCGGGCTCGCATTCGGCGACAAAGCGCACCGCGCCCGCCTCGTAAAAGGCGACCGGCAGGCCGTCTCGCAACAGAACACGATTTCCCGACACCGCCGGCAAACGCTCGCCCGGCGTGATGATGCCGATGAGATTCAGCGGATCGGCGGCGCAGAGGCGTACCGCTTCGTTATCGAACGCCGCCTTTCGGGTCTTGCGCAGCATTGCCACCGCTTGCGGCAGAGCGAACTGTTCACCGGCAAAGCCCGCGACGAAACGCCCGCCACGGATCTCGCCGCGGGCTTCCAGCCGCCGGTAGATGTAGAGCAGTTCCCGCCAGGACGGCAGATTGGATTCACGCTCCAGCACGCGCTTGAATACGACGCCGTAGCGAGCCAGCAGCGCCCAGGCGATGTGCTCCAACGTCTTGCTGTCGGCCTGGCGGCGCGTCTCGTCGTCCCAGAGGGTCGTCGCCTGCAACCGCGACCAGCGACCGGCCTCCTCCAGCCCCGAGAAACGTCGCCGCTTGATACGGGTTCGCGGCGCATGCACCGGGCGCCTGCCAGAGCGGTTGATCAGCGCGCGCAGCCCGGCAAACGAATCCGCGCTGGCTAGGCCCCAGGCGGCGAGCTCGGCCAGAGCGTCCTCCGCCTGGGTGCGCAGCAGACCCGCGGCCTCCTGCAGTTCGTGAAAAAAAGATGCCCCCCGCGCGTCCAGCACTTCCAGCAATTTGCGCGCGCTGGCGTTGAGCCTGAGTTCCTGGGGCGTAATTCCTGGCGCCAGCGCCTGCCAAAAGCGCAACGCCGGACGCTCAATGAGGGCAATGGGCGTATTGCGCACCGGCCCGACCCGCCTTTTGCCGTTGGCGGCTGGGACGGCATTGAGCCGCAGCCAGGCGAATCGGCCGGACCTACACAGGGCGTCCAGCATCCCCGGCTCGTAATCCCCCACCCGGGCGGGCAGCACATCGCTTTCCCAGGCCGCCGCCGGCACGCTGAACCCTTCCAGACGCTGCAACGCTTGGGTAAGCGCGCCAGAGCCTTCGGCCCGCTCCCCGGCCAGACCGTGCCACTCGAGGAGAAAGCGCATGAAGTGCTGCGGCGCGACCGCTTCGATCTCCTGGCGTCGGCGTTTCAGGGTATAGCGGTGAATGCGGGCCAACAGGCGACGCTCGCACCATTGAATGTGTGGCACGCTGGCCTCGAACCGGCCCTGAACGGCGAAACCCTCGGCTTCCAGCGCCCCCAAGGCCGCAACGGCGGCCGTTTCGGGCAAGCCGAGCGGTGCGATCAGGCGCTCGAGCGTGACCGGCCCCAGGCCTTCCAGACGACTGCGCAGCAGCTCTCGCAATGCCTCACTGGAATCACCCGGCGGTGTCCCTTCCATCACGGGAGAAATGGCAGGCGCGAGCGGCACATCGGCGAAAAGGAGCTGGACCTCCGCCAGACGCTCGGCGGCCACCCACAGCCGCTGGCCGCCTGGAAGCGTGACGCTCGTGGCGCGGCGCTCAGCGCACAGGGCCGCGAAAAACGCCTCCCAGCCCCCGCGCGGGTTGCCACCCGCGCCTTCGAGATCTCCGCGCCCACGCATTCCCTCCGCTCGGGTCAGGAAGCCGTTAATGACCAGCGCGTCGTGCAGTTCATCCGCATCGCGCGGCTCGGGCCAAGCCTGCGCGCGAACCCGTTCGATGGCCGCGTCATCGAGTTGCGCCTGGCCGGCCTCCTCGGCGCTCCAGTAGCCGCCGCTGCGTATTGCCCGGGTGCGGCGCTCCTCCTGGGCGCCGTCATCGAGAAAAGCGTAGTTTCGCGCGTTGATGATCTCTTCCGACAAGGGCGACGGCGTGGGCAGATCCCGCCCGATCACCTCGATCTCACCGGCCGCCAGACGCTTGAGCAACGCCTCGAGCCCCTCGATGTCCATGGTCTCCTGCAGGCAATCGGCAATCGTCTGGCTGACCAGCGGATGATCCGGGATGTCACGCGCGCCCGTTAGATTTTCCGCACAGGCCAGCTGATCCGGAAAGATCACGGCCATGAGGTCTTCGGCATCGGCGCGCTGAAACGGGGCGGGCGCGCGCCGGCCCTTGAAGTTCCGGCGCACGGCCAACGCGATTGTTGCAATCCAGCGCCAGCGGTTGCCGAACATCGGCGCATCCAGTACCGCCTGGGTGAGCACATCGCGCACGCTGCTCGATTTGAGATAACCGGCCACCTCTTCGAGCACGAAGCTGTGCGTGGCCCCCAGCGAGAGTACGATGCTGTCTTCCAGTGCTGCCGCCTGCAATTCGAAGTTGAACTTGCGGCAGAAACGCTTGCGCAGCGCGAGGCCCCAGGCGCGGTTCAAGCGCGACCCGTAGGGCGAATGCACGATCAGGTGCATGTCGCCGACCTCGTCGAAAAAGCGCTCGAAGACGATGCAGTGTTGCGTGGGCAACACGCCGAGCGCCGAGCGTGAGGCACCGTAGTAATCGGCCAGCTGCGCCGCCGCGGCCGGGGGGATCTGCAGCGATCGCTCGAGCCACGCGCTCGCGCTTGCCACACCGTCGGCCAGATGCTGCTCCAGATCGACGCGCAGGCGCGAGACGGCGGCGGACAGCTCGTCGGTGCGCCCCGGCGCCTCGCCAAACCAGAACGGGATATTGGGCGGCTGGCCGGCGGCATCCTCGACGAACACGCGCCCGGATTCGACTTTGAGGATTCGATAGGAAGCATTGCCCAGTTGGAAAATGTCACCGGGCAGACTCTCGAAAGCAAAATCCTCGTTGAGGCTACCGATTTTGAGACCGGCGGGGGTGAGGATGACATCGTAGTCGAACTGATCCGGGATGACGCCGCCGTTGGTCAAGGCGGTGAGCCGGGCGGATTTGCGCGGCCGCAGGCGAGCGTTGACGGCATCGCGGTGAATATGCGCGGCGCGCCGGCCACGCCGCGTGCTAACGCCATCGGCCAGCATGCGCACGGTGGCAGTAAACGCGTCGCGCGTGAGATCGCGATACGGCCAGGCCGTAACGTAGCGCTCGAATAACACCGCCTCCTCGCATTCGCCGGCCGCGGCGACTTCCGCCACGATCTGCTGCGCCAGCACATCGAGCGGCGCGACGGGAATCCGGATCGCGTCCAGCTCGCCGCGGCGCACGGCATCGAGCAGCGCCGTGCACTCCGCTAAATCGTCGCGCGAGAGCGGGAACAAACGGCCTTTGGGCAGGCCGCCCAGGGCGTGGCCGGATCGTCCGACCCGCTGCAGCAGCGTGGCGATGGCGCGGGGCGAGCCGATCTGGCAGACGAGATCGATTGCGCCGATGTCGATGCCCAATTCCAGCGAAGCCGTTGCCACCAAAGCGCGCAGCTCCCCGCGCTTTAGCCGTTGCTCGGCTTGCAGCCGGTGTTCGCGCGCCAGACTGCCGTGGTGAGCGGTCACGTTATTCTCGCCCAGGCGTTCGGCCAGATGCCGCGCGGCGCGTTCGGCGAGTCGCCGGGTATTGACGAAAATCAGCGTGGTTTCGTGGGCTTCGATCAAACCCGCGAGCTCATCGTAAATTTCACCGAAAGTCTCGTTGGACATGACCGCCGATAACGGCGAGTCGGGAACGCACAGGGCCAGATCACGCTCCCGCGTATGGCCGGTATCGACAATGTTGCAACCTCCCTCACGGCCGGTGAGGAAGGCCGCCATGGCCTCGATCGGCTTCTGGGTCGCGGACAAGCCGATGCGGGTTGGCCTCGAGCCCAGATGCTTTTCGACCAGTGCATCGAGACGCGCCAGCGACAGCATCAGATGCGCCCCGCGCTTGCTTCCGGCCACGGCGTGGACCTCATCCACGATGACCGTGCGCACCCTCGCCAGCAACTCGCGACCGGACGCGGCGGTGAGCAGTAGATAGAGCGATTCGGGGGTCGTCACCAAAATATGCGGGGGTTCGCGGCGCATGCGCGCGCGCTCGGACTGCGGCGTGTCGCCGGTGCGCACCCAGGCGCGGATGCCGGGCTTGGGGACACCCACGGCGCGCAGTCGTTCGGCAACCCCTTCCAGCGGCTCCTGCAGATTCTTCTGCACGTCGTTCGACAACGCCTTGAGGGGCGAGACATAGAGGACACGGGTTATGTCGGGCAGCGGCGTGGCGAGCCCGTCGCGCACCAGTTCGTCGATCGCGGCAAGAAACGCGGCCAGCGTTTTGCCGGAACCAGTGGGTGCGGCGATCAGCGTATCCCGGCCATCGTGTATCGCCTGCCAGGCCTGGGCCTGTGCCCGCGTCGGGCGGCCAAAGCGCTGTACAAACCAATCCTGGATTGCCGGATGGAAGTGGCCGCTTATCTGTGCAGTCGAGCCCATGCCACTAGTTTACCTCCGAGCCGCTGGCATGGGGGCTAGCGCATTTCCTCACGCCCCGTCGAGCGCCCGCAATAGGGAAAAGCCGGTAGCGGCGAGCAACGCGGCCACGGGCAAGGTAATCAGCCAGGCCAAGGCCACGGTCGAGATCACTGCCCAGTGGGCACCGCCGGTCCTCGTGCCGATCCCGCACAACGCGCCCACCGAGACATGGGTGGTGGACACCGGCACTCCCCAACGAGACGCATTGATCACCAGCGCGGCGGTGACCAGGTTCGCCACCAGCCCTTGACCGGGATTCATCGCGGTCACCCGATGGGCCATGGTCTCGGCGACCCGGCGGGCGCCGAGCAGCCCGCCGCTCGCCATCACGGCGGCCACCGCCATCATGCCCTGGCTCGGTTGGAGGCTCTCGCCCACCAGCAGCAGCGCCGCGATCTTGGGGGTATCGTTCAACCCTCGGGCGAAGCTCACCGCGGCACTGCTAAGGTAGTGCACCCCGTCCAGTACGCGGGCCATGTCCAGGCCCAGCATCTCGCCCGTGTAGCCGGTACGGCAATGGGGGGTCACGCCCATGTGGAGCGTGGGCAGCTTGCGAGCGACGCTCAAAGAGGCGGTGGCGCCTTCCGGCAACCGCGCAACGATGACCGCCCCGAGACAGATACAGCTCTGGCGCTCGACTCCCAGCCGTTGCCGCACACGATGTGCCAGCGCATAGAGCAGCCAGGCGCCCAGCATCCCCAGCAGCGGCCCGGCGATGAGCGGCAGCAATACGACGACGCCCAGCCGGGAGACATTCAAGCCCGCGGGCGAGGCGAGAACGCCGGCCCCAATCAATCCGCCCACCAGGGCATGGGTGGTGGAAACGGGCAAACCGAGGCGGCTCGCCAACATCACCGTCACGCCCGCGCCCAAGGCAACGGCGCCCGTGAAAGCGGGCATGGCCACCACCGCCTCGGGCACCAGGCCCTTGCCGCTGAACGTTGCCAGCAAGCTGCGGGCGAGCGCGATGGCGGCCAGAGAACCCAGCAGCGTGGCCCCGGTCGCCCAGCCTATTGCGCGCCGGTAGCTCGTGACGCCGCCACCCAGCAGCGAGGCGACACCTTTTACGTTATCGTTCGCGCCGTTGGCATACGCCAGCAGCAGCGCGACGCAGATGATGCCCCAATGCTCCATAGCAGCACGTGCGGCAGCGGGTCATGCCCTCCTGCGACCGAAGGTCTTGCCCAGCAGTCTCGGGCCCAGGCCGCCGCGCGCCAATACGTACTCGCCGCAATGCGTGTGGGATGCGCCTCCGGAGCCCTTGCCGGCAGGGGCGCTCGTTGTCCTGGCGGGGAGGGTGGTTTTCCCGAATACGATCAATAAGTCACGTCAAACGGGATCGATACGCTGCCAAATGATTCGCCTGTCTCAGCGCCGATGAGCTGCGCTTGGAGATGGACTCTGTTCAGATCCTGTTTCAGTTTCTCGAAGTACAGATACCCTTTCGCTCTGCCGCCTGGATCAACAACTCCCTCGGGCAGGGCGCGCTCGAGCATGTCGCGGGTCGGCAACTGAATGCTCCTCAGGTCGTGAGTATCATAGTAGAAGGGGTCGTAACCGAAGCCCGTGTATATGCCGCCTAGGCCCCCATAATAAGGGCCCCAATAGGGAGCGGATCGGAACCCGCTGAACTCGCTCTCGTAGTGAGGGGAGAAATCCTGCACCCGCACGGTCGCGCTTTTGTCGATCGCCATCGGCGCAAGCGCGGAATGATGGGTTCCGTCCGCGCCTACCAGCTGGAACGCTTTGTATTGCACACGCAACGGCCGCTCGGAGCGATTGTGGATCGTAAGCAGCACGGGCTCGACCTGTTTTAGGTCTCGGGGCGTACCGTCCCATGCCTGCACGCTCGCCTTCACCTGCACGCCCTGCGCGCTCGCCCCGGCGCCAACAGCCGGACCGCTCAGCCGCTGGGCTCCCGCTGTCGGCTGCAATTCCGGGGTCGACGTGCAACCGGCCAGCACGGCAACCAGAAACGTTGCGGCCAGCCCCATCGCGCCTGTGATGCCGTGCGGAGTCCGCAAAACGGGATACATCATCATATGGCCAACCTTCGCTACCCAACCAACGACTCGCTACCAGTGGACGCTGCCTGGCGCATTCGCGATCACGCCGCACGCCGCTGATATCCCGTTTGAGAGATCGCTCGCCGCCCGGGTTCCGCGCGGTTCGCCGCGATGATGGGCATGGCGAAGAACACACGGCCGACATCCCAGCCAATAACAGCGGCCAATCGCCAGGGTACGTAATACTGCGGATGTTCGGCGCCCTCGCTGGAACGCAGACTATCCGCCAATACCCCTTCAACGTAGGACACTGTTGAGGCGAGGCCATTGACCTGGTCGCCGCCGGGAAGGTTCATGAGGCGTTTGATGCGTGGCTACAATGCAACCATCCGTCGTGCCGGCCTCTTCCTCCTTCTGCTCCTTTGCGGGGGTGCACCGCTTGGCGCAACCAAGGCGCCGGCCACCGACGCTTCCCTTGCCGAAGTCTATTCCCCCTTTGCGGAACTGCTGAATCGCTATGTCATAGAGACGCGAACCTCGCAAGGGGGGCTGGTCTCTGCATTCGATTACCACGCCGCCTTGCAACAGGCGGAAACGAAGTGTCTTCTCCGAGAGCAGAATATCAAGCTGGCCGGTTTTGACCGCTCGAGGCTGAAACGGCGGGAAACCGCGCTCGCCTTCTGGCTCAACGCGTACAATTACTTCATGATCGCGCACGTTCTCGAGAATCCGAAAAACGGCGAGCCGGTGGACAGCGTGCGTGACTTCGGCCACCTGCTCGATCCGTATCGAATTTTCAAGCGGGAAATTTTCGAGGTGGGCGGCCGCGAATTCAGCCTCGATGAAATCGAAAAGGAGATACTCCTCGGCGATGAGTACCGGCAAAGGGGCTGGAAAGACGCGCGCGTTCACTTTGCCGTCAACTGCGCTTCCGTGGGCTGTCCGCCGCTGCGCGGCGAGCCGTACTTGCCGGGAAGTCTCGACGAGAGACTAACGGAGAATGTCCGTTTTGCGCTGAATACGCCCCGGCACCTGCACCTGGAAGGCGATACGCTCTACGTCTCGCGGCTTTTTGACTGGTACGAGGCGGATTTCGTGCAAGTGCAAGGCTCAGTGCAGGGTTTCATCAAGGCATACGGCGGCACGGACGTCGATCACGCCGTGAACCAGGCAAAACGTATTCGCTACATCGACTATGACTGGGATCTGAACCGGCCCGAGAACTATCCGGAACTCGACGGCTGAATCAAGACGCCGGGGCACACCGAGCCCGGAAAGGTCTCGGAACGAGCGTGCGAACCGCGGGGCTTCGAACTCGCCCGCGCCAGAGCAAAGGACAGGCGTGGCGCCACACCCACCGCGACTCAGCGGCGCCGGCGCCCTCGCCACGTCCCGGCTCGAGGCCAGGCCCCTGGAAGGAGAAGGCATCACCATGCACGAAGGCGCCATTCCCAAAAAGCCCCATCTGAACCCGCACAAATTCCGTGATCCGGAGTTCACCGCGGACGGCAAACGCCGCGCCCGGGTCCGCTTGCAGCGGCTCGATACCCTTTGGTTCAACACCGGAACGCTGTGCAACCTCACCTGCCGCAACTGCTACATCGAGTCCTCGCCGCGCAATGACCGCTTGGTATACATCAGTCACGAGGAGGTATGCTCCTACCTCGGTGAGATCGCGCGCGACGGTCTCGGCACCCGCCTGATCGGTTTCACCGGCGGTGAGCCGTTCATGAACCCGCACATGCCGAGGATCCTCGAAGAGGTGCTCGAGCGCGGTTTCGACGCACTGATGCTGACCAATGCCATGAAGCCGATGATGAAAGTGGCCGCGCGGCTGCTGGACATCCGCGCCCGCCATGGCGAGCATCTGACGATGCGCGTGTCCATCGATCACTACACGAAGGCCCTCCACGAACTGGAGCGCGGCCCCAGGTCTTGGGCGCCGATGATGGAGGGCCTGCGCTGGCTGACCCGCAACGGCTTTGTCGTGCATCTTGCCGGACGGCTGTTCTCCGGCGAGCCGGAAAAGCGCGTGCGCGAGGGGTTCGCGCGGCTTCTCGAGCGCGAGGCGATTGCGCTCGACGCCCATGATCCGGCCACTCTGGTGCTCTTTCCGGAAATGGACGCGCAGCTCGATGTGCCGGAGATCAGCGAAGCGTGCTGGGAGAAGCTCGGCACCTCGCCGCAGGCGATGATGTGCGCGAGCTCACGCATGGTGGTGAAGCAAAAGGGCGCCGCGCGCCCGAGTGTCGTTGCCTGCACCCTGCTGCCCTACGTTCCATGCTTCGAGCTCGGAGCGACGCTTGCGGAGTCCGCCGGTGAGGTGAAGCTCAATCACCCACACTGCGCCAGATTCTGCGTGCTCGGCGGGGGGAGCTGCGGCGGGCAATAGCCGAGATCCACAACCCGCTGCGCTTTCGGATCGGGAGCCGCGCGAAGGGTGTTGGGAGCGCCGGCTCACGTCGAGCGCATGGCGGCCCCAGCGCTCAGGCGGAAGCTCGAAGCGCGATAGGGAATTTTTCAGGCACGCACCAGAGGAACACCCGATGAATGCGCGCAAATGGCTGCTGCTCGGCGTGCTCGCTCTGATCGTTATCGCGTTTTTCGCATTCGATCTAGGACGTTTCCTGAATTTTGCCTACCTCGAGGCACAGCATTCGGCTTTGCAAGCAAGCGTCGCCGAACATCCGCTGACTTCCGCAGCGATTTATTTTTCGATCTACGTGGCCGTGACCGCTTTCTCCCTGCCGGGCGCGGCCGTGATGACGCTCGCCGGAGGCGCCGTCTTCGGTCTTGTGTGGGGCGTGCTGCTCGTCTCCTTCGCCTCCACGCTCGGAGCGACGCTGGCGTTTCTGATCTCACGCTTCGTGCTGCGTGACACGGTCCGCCGGCGCTTCGGAGCGCGGCTGTCCACCATCGACCGCGGTATCGCCAAGGACGGGGCGTTTTATCTCTTTGCCCTGCGGCTCGTGCCGGTGTTTCCGTTCTTTGTCATCAACCTCTTGATGGGCCTGACCGCGCTCGGGACGACGACCTTCTGGTGGGTGAGCCAGCTCGGGATGCTGCCGGGCACGCTCGTCTACGTAAACGCCGGCGTGCATCTGGGGCAGGTCGACTCCCCTGCCGACATCCTCTCCCCCGGCCTGCTCTTCGCGTTCGCCGTGCTCGGCGTGTTTCCACTGCTCGCGAAAAAGGCACTGGCCTTCATACAGTCCCGCAAATCGCTGCGAGCTTTTGAAAAGCCCCGGCGCTTTGATCGGAATCTGATCGTGATCGGCGCCGGCTCCGCCGGTCTGGTCAGCGCCTACATCGGCGCCGCCGTCAAGGCCAAAGTGACGCTCATCGAAAAGCACAAGATGGGGGGCGACTGTCTCAATACCGGCTGTGTGCCGTCCAAGGCGCTGCTGCGCTCGGCCAGGTTCGTCTCGCATGTGCGTCGCGCGAGAGAGTTCGGGGCGCACGCCGCGGATGTCGACTTCGATTTCGCGCAGATAATGGAGCGCGTGCAACAAGTGATCCGACGGGTGGAGCCGCACGATTCGCCGGCTCGGTATCGAGCGCTTGGCGTGGAGGTCATCGAGGGTGAAGCCAGAATCGTCTCGCCCTATGCCGTCGAGGTCGACGGCCGTCGCCTCACCACACGCGCCATCATCGTCGCCGCCGGTGCGTCGCCGCTGGTGCCCCCCATACCGGGGCTGGCGGAGGCCGGCTATCTCACGACGGACACGGTTTGGGACCTCCGCGCCCGGCCGGCGCGCCTGGTGGTGCTCGGCGGCGGCCCCGTCGGCAGCGAGCTGGCGCAGGCATTTGGCCGGCTCGGCTGTAACGTGACCCAGGTGGAAATGGGCGAGCGTCTGCTGCCGCGCGAGGATCCGGAGATCTCCGCGCGGGTGCTGGAGCGCTTCCGGGCCGAAGGTATCGACATGCGGCTCGCTCACAAGGCCAAGGCGGCGCGCCGGGAGGCGGGCCGCAAGATATTGGTGTGCGAGCATGCGGGTGAGGACGTGGCGCTCGCCTGCGACGAAATCCTGGTGGCCGTCGGCCGTGCCGCCAACGTCAAAGGCTATGGCCTGGAGGCATTGGGGGTGGAGCTGAGCGAGCAGCGGACACTCGCCGTGAACGGCTTTCTGCAGACCAACTATCCCACCATCTTTGCATGCGGCGACGTCGCCGGGCCGTATCAGTTCACCCACACCGCCGCACATCAAGCGTGGTATGCCGCCGCCAACGCCCTGTTCGGCAGCCCGCTCAAGCGCTTCCGAGCGGATTACTCCGTGATCCCCTGGGCGACGTTCACCGAACCGGAGGTCGCCACGGTGGGGCTCAACGAAACCGCGGCCAAGCAGCAAGGCGTGCCCTACCGGGTCACGACCTACGGCATCGACGACCTGGACCGGGCCATTGCCGAGTCCGAGGCGCATGGCCTGGTAAAAGTGCTCACCGTACCGGGCAAAGACACGATCCTGGGAGCGACCATCGTCGGTGAGCACGCCGGTGACCTCATCGCCGAATTCGTGCTGGCCATGCGCTGGAAACTCGGGTTGAACAAAATCCTCGGCACCATTCACGTCTATCCCACCCTGACGGAAGCCAACAAATACGCGGCCGGCGCCTGGCGTCGGGAGAACACGTCGGCAAGAACGCTGCGTTGGCTGGAGCGCTTCCACACTTGGCGCCGCCGCGGTTTGCGTGGCGAAGCCCCGCGGGCCCGTGCCCACGGCGGGACGGCATGAGCCGTCGCGCGGGCGAGCGGGATACCGCACGTGAATTGACCTGCCTCGTTGAAGCGTTCGTAGGAATTTTGCCCCGCGGCTCCCAGGCAACCCGTTCGCGAGGTCCCGGCGCCGCGCGGGCCCCCTACCCTTTGGCTGACCGCCGGCGTTATTCAGGCTCGCGGCCGGGTGGGTTCAGGCGTACCCTAACGTTCTACCCCAGCGCATTTGGACCGTGCCATGAAACGCCTTTGGCTCATCGATGCCAGCTATATTCACGCCAACAGCGTGCAACGCTTTGGCGCGCACAGCCGGGTCGACTATTTGAGGCTGCGGCGCCTGGTCGAAGAACATCTCGGCCCTTTGTGGCGCGGGTACTATTTAAACAGCGTGCAAAGCGAGGCGCACAGCGCCCGTGAGCGCTTCCATAGCTGGCTTCAGAGTGCGGCACCCAACGGCCCGCATCTCATTGTGAAACTCTACGGCCTGAAGAACGAGCGGGTCGAAAACGCGTTCTGCATCGAATGTGGGACGAAAACCGAGCTGCGCTGTCCGCGCGGCGGGTCGGCCCATAATCTGGTCAACCAACGCCAGATGGGCGTGGACGTGGGGCTTGCCACACTGGCGCTCGCCCATAAGGATCGCTACGACTGCCTTGTCCTCTCCTCGGGCGACGGGGATCTATTGGACGCGGTGGAACACCTCTCCGAGAGCGGCAAAGGCATTGAGCTCGCCGTTTTCTCCACCGGTGTTTCAACGGATCTTCAGGCGCGAGCCGACCGCGTGCTGTGGATCGACGAGCACATGGACGAGGTGGCGACGCCGGGTTGATGGGGCCGTCGGCCCGATCACCCGTCTGCACAGCCACGGCAACACCGACCTCGGCGAACCAAACCCGAACTTCGCCGTCTAACGTTCGGAAGCCTACCCCGGCCCGCCTGATCGTCGTGTCACGCGGACGGGGCCGACGGCGGATACCGTGTGCTCGACGGGGCCGGCCCGTGAAAGGAGATTCAAGCGATGGAAAAACGGCGCGACAAGCACTTCACCCGACGCCAAGTGCTGCAGCTTGCCGGGTACTCGGCCGCCGCTGCCCCCCTTCTCATGCTGCTGACGGCGCGGCCCGCTTGGAGTCAAGGCAAAACCAGCCAGCAAGCCGCGAATTACCAGGATCAACCCAAAAACGGCCAGCAGTGCTCGGGCTGCGAGAACTTTATCGCGCCTGACCGATGCAACTTGGTCGAGGGCAAGATCAGCTCCGAGGGCTGGTGCAGGTTATACACCCCCAAGCAAGGTTGAATCGGGCGGTCGCCGGCCAGCCTGGGGCTGGCTGCATCGACCACCGCAACGGCGATGGGGATGCCGTTTCGGCGCTGTTCTCGGCATTGGCATGCCTTGCCGCCAGCCATGAGACGGCACGTGCCAAGCGTCGCTTTTTCCCCTGCAAAATGGTCTAAGCGTTAGTAGCAACGGCGGTATGCGGCACGACTCGCATTGCCGCTTTTGCCACGTGCGCAGCGGGGCGTTTTCTCCGATGAATTTCAGGATTCGGGCGACCGCGTAGGTGCCGCACAGCAAGCGGCCATATTGACTACCGAAAGGAGTGCATCATGTCCACGAAGAGCATTTTGAATTGGATTGCGTTGATTCTGCTGATTATCGGCGGATTGAACTGGGGTCTGGTAGGCTTGTTCCAGCTCAACCTCGTCGGTGCCATTTTTGGTGGCGCCGTATGGCTCGAGCGCCTGATCTATATTCTCGTGGGCGTCGCGGCCGTATACGTGCTCGTCACAAGCCCTCGGCTCGTCAGGGAAGTACCGGCCCGGACATAGCACCGGCATTTCTGCGAGAGCACGCGGCGGCTGGGCCGTTGCAAGGCAGCCGCCGCCTGCTCGAGCTCGACCGAGGAGAAAAGACACGCCGGGCGGTCATTCGCCCGGAGCGCCTCGGTTCACCGCGCTGCTCGAGCGCACCGCGGCCAGCAAATCCTCCGCCGGCCCCGCCTTGGGCAAATAGCATTCGGCGCCGGCGTCCCGCATCGTAATCGCGCACCGCTCGTCGTCGAACATCGACAACCCGATCACGCGTATTGCCGGATGGCGGGCCTTGATCCGCCGGGTCGCCTCGATGCCGTCCATCTGCGGCATGGAGACATCCATCAGGATCAGATCCGGACGAAGCTTTTCGGCCAGCTCCTGTGCCTGGGCGCCGTCATCGGCCTCGCCGACGATCTCCAGATCCTGCTCCAGCTCCAATAACGAGCGCAGCCCGCTGCGCATCATTTGATGGTCATCCACGAGCATGATCCGCAGCCGCTGCAATTCCTGACCGCCAGCGCCGCTGTCCGCAGCCAAAGTCGACGGCGTTGCCGCATCGCCCGGCTTCGTCGAATCGATCGTCGAGCTTGCCGGCTCGAGTGGCATAGCGAGCGTGAAGTTAGTGCCCACCCCCTCGTTGCGGCCGATCTCGAACCAACCACCGAGGAGGCTCGCCCGCTCGCGGATGCCCTGCAAGCCGAACCCGGCCCCTCCCTCCTGTAACGCCGTCATGTCCGTGCTCTCGCCACGGTCCTGCACGCACAACACCACGCGGCTCTCTTCCCGCGCCAAGCGCATGTGCGCCTCCGCCACGCCGGCGTGCTTGGCTACATTGAAAAGCAGTTCCTGGGCACTGCGGTAAAGGAACGTGCGCACCCAGCCGTCGCGCAAATCGGCATCGGGGTCGGCGTCCGCGGTCACTTTCAGCTCGTGCAGTTGGTTCATCCGCTTGGCCAGCCACCGGAGCGCGGCAGGGAGACCTTCACGTCGCAATATCGCCAGGTTGAATTCGTGCGAGAGATTCCGCGACTGCTCGATTGCCTGCGACAAAAGCTCGGACAGCGCCTGAACGGTCTTGTCCAATCGGTCTTGATCCGAGCGCTTGCGCAGCCCGGCCACGCGCATCCTCGCGCCCACCAGAAGCTGCTGCAAATCCTCGTGCAGAATTTCCGCCAAGCGCTGCCGCTCCCGTTCCTCGGCGTCCGAAAGCTCCAGGGCCAGCCGCTGAAGTTGCCGGGCGCGGTCTTCCAGCCGATCAAGCAGTCGCTGAACCTCATACTGCCGCAGGCGGTTCTGCAGCGCCGCGCGCACAGTCGTGACGAGTGTCGAGACTTTCAATGGCCGGTGCAGCAGCGTCGTGTTTCGCCGCGCCACGAGGTCGTGGAAGTGTTCCGACACCGCCGCAGGTCCGGCGACGAGAATCAGCGGCGGATCCGACCACACCGGCTGATCCGCCAGAACCGCCTCCAGCGCTGCGCCATGCCGGGCACTAAGCGCCTCGGCGCCGATCACCGCCGGTCCCGCGCCGCGGCGGATCTCCGCGAGCAGCTCATCCGCCGTCGAGCAGACACGACATGGCAGAGCCATGCGACGCAGCGCCTTGGCGGTCAGCTCCGCGTCTCGGCCAATGGGTGCCAAAACCAGCACCGATCCGGATCGGCCGACCGATTCAACTTCCGTCGTCCGATCCATCGCGCGTGTCCTTTTCGGCGTCCATCAACTTGCCTGCTTTGCCGATATACTCGGGCATTCCGGAAAGCACGTTGCGGAAATCGCTCAGCGGGGGGCCGAGCTCGATACCGCCCGGGCCGCCCTGGAACTCGCGGATCGCGCGTTCGTGGCGACCGTGGCGCTTTTTGAGCACCGACACGCAGCGGCGCACTTCGCCGGTCGCCTCAAAGTGGCGCATCATGACCACCGTGTCGGCGATATAGCTCACATTCTCGTCGAAGCCGCTGATGCCCTCTCCCTTCAGCCCGCTGATCGGAAGGATCAGCAGCGTCAATACCCCGGCATTTCCCAGATAGGTGAGCATCTCATGGAGCTGCACGATCAGCTTCTCTTCGGGGATGGCATGGAAGAAGCCTGTGAGGCTGTCGATCACCACCACCTTCACGCCCCGCTGCTCCACGGCCGAGCAGAGATCGTGCACGAACTCGCCGAACGTCATGCTGCCGAAATTCACCTGCCGCAAATCCACCCGCCCCTCGTCCATATGACGGATAACATCCATGCCGAGCCCCTGAGAGCGGCGAATGAAGGTCTGGCGCCGCTCGTCGAAGCAGTAGATGATCGAGCGCTCGCCACGCTCAGCCGCCGCCTGGACATAGAGCGACGCCAGCGTGCTCTTGCCCGCGCCGGTCGTCCCCAGGACGAGGCAGGCCGTGCCGCCCTCCAGGCCGCCCCCGAACAGCCTGTCCAGATCCTCATTGCCGCTGGAAACGAGCGACCATTGCGGCTCGGCTGCGTCGCTGGGAACTTCCAGGTTGGGATACACCTCGATACCGCCGGTCAGCAGGCGGAAGCTGTGCCGGCCATCGGCGTACGGCACGCCGCGTACCTTTATCACCTCGAGCCAGCGCCGCCGCGGCCCGGCAGGCAATTGGTCGGCTCCCAGCGCGATTACGCCGTGAACGCCCACCTGAAATAACGGCATGTCCATCGTCATGTCGTCGTTGGCGATGAACACAGAGGTGCAGCGGGTTTCCTCCAGGCGCTGCTTGAATTTGAGCATCTGCCGGCGAAGCTGTCGCGGGCTGTCCACGAGCGTCGCCAACTCGGTGATCGAATCGAAGACCAGCCGCTCGGGCCCGCATCGTTCAATCGCCTCGACAATGGCCTCGCTCACCTCCTGGAGCTCGAATTCGCCGGGGCTGAACATCGTCTGCTCTTCGGTGGCGCTCTGACGGAGGCTCTGCGGCAGATCCAGAAAGTCGACGCCCTCCAGCGACCAGCCGTGCGAGGCGAAAACTCCCTGCAACTCCCAACGCCGCTGCAACAGGGAGACGAACAGCACGCGCTGTCCCCGCCGGACGCCTTCAAAGAGAAATTGAAAGCCGACCGTGGTCTTGCCCGTTCCCGCCCCGCCTTGGATGAGGTAGCTCATGCCGTGCGGTAAGCCGCCGCGGAGGATTTCGTCCAACCCCGCAATACCCGTGCTGACGGCTGGATTCAAGTCATTGTTTTCACTCAAATATCTACCCTGGCCGTGAGAACGCCGGCGTTGCTGCGACGACGCGCCTCACCCTTCTCACGAAAATCCGAGATCGGTAAAGACGAAATTCGCCGTGGTCGCCGCTACATTCAGGTTAGCCGCTCGATTCCAGTATCCACCGCAACTATAGTCCGGCCTTTCAGTCCGCGGCACGTTATTCCATGGCGATCTTTGCCCTGGAATTGTTGCAGACGCCTGCTCTGGGATGACACCCGGCAAGCTTGCCTAGTTCCCAAGCCGATTTCAGGCGCACGGGGCAGCCGCTTTATCGAAGCCCCTTCGGGGTAACCGCCGCGCCCGGCGTCGCTCGGTCCCCCGGGCGCGCGGACAGCGGTGCGGTCAGTCGAATGGAGGTTCCCAGGCCCGGGCTCGAGTCGATGGTCATATCCCCGTAAAGCGCGGCAAGGCGCTCGCGGGTGCTGAAAAGACCGAGGCCACGACCCTCGTTCTCCTCCTCATTCGCCACGCGCTCGACATCAAAGCCTTTTCCTTTATCTTCAACGACGATCTCCAGCCGCTCGCCGCTACGGCGCACACGCACGCTCGCTGCATTGACCCCGGCGTGCTTGGTGACATTGAACAGCAGCTCTCGCACGGACTGGAACAGCATCACCTTGAGCTCCTCTCGCAAGGCGGGCTCCGAGTCTTCAGCGTCGATGGTCACATGCAGCTCGTGGAGCTTGCGCAGTTCGCCGGCTAGCCAGCGTAATGCAGAGACGAATCCGGCTTGCTGGAGTACCGGCGGGCCTAACTGGTAGGTCAACGTGCGCGAGGCGTCGATTGCCTTGGCAAGCAGCTCAGCGGCGCTCTCGACGGCGTGAGAGACTTCGGAGTCGCCGACCTGGCGGTGCACCTGGGCGACGCGCAGCTGCGCGGCCACCAGCAGCTGCTGGAGGTCGTCGTGAAGAACCGCCGCCAAGCGCTTGCGCTCGCGCTGCTCGGCGGAGATGAGCTCACAGGCGAGACGTTGCAGTCGCGCGGTCTGGCACTGTAGATCGGTCGTGCGCGCCGCCACCTTTTGCTCGAGGCTCTCGCTCAGGATGCGAAGACGCCGTTCACTCTCTCGCAGCGCCGCCTCCGTGCGCTTGCGCTGGGTGATGTCGCGGGCGATCTTCGAGGCGCCGACGACTTGCCCGGCTTCGTCGCGAATCGGCGATATGGTGAGAGAAACGTCCACGAGACGGCCGTCGCTTCGCTGGCGCACCGTGTCGTAGTGCTCGATCCGCCTACCGGCCCGGAGACTGGCGAGTATTCGCTCCTCCTCGTCGGCGCGTTCGGCCGGAATGATCAACGAAATATGGCGGCCCACGGCCTGCTCCGCCGTGTAGCCGAAAAGCCGCTCGGCCGCCGCATTCCAACTCTGAATGGTACCGTCCAGGGACTTGGCGACAATCGCGTCATCGGAAGACTCGACGAGGGAGGCCAAATGCGACCGGGCTTCGTACAGACGTTTCCGCTCGGTGACGTCCATGCAAACGCCGTGGAATTTACGTGGCTGTCCTTCACGGCCGCGGGTCAAGCAACCCTTGGCCTCCAGCCATCGTACGGTTTGCTCCGGGGTGATGATCCGGTATTCGACGTGGTAGGGCGCAGCAGATTCTAGTGTCGCGTTGATCGCCTGAAGAATCTTATCGCGATCGTCCGGATGCACGTCCGCGAGGGCGCTCTCGAATGTCCCGTCGAAACCCCCGGCCTGGCGCCCGTGGATGGCCAGGAGCTCGTCGCTCCAGCTCACGGCGCCGCTGCCCACGTCCCACTCCCAGGTACCGAGCTGCGCTGCCCCGAGTATAAAATGGAGCCGCTGCAGATCGTCGTCGGCTCCCTCTTGACGCTCCTTTTTGCCCATCCCAGCGGCTCGCCTGCGTGTCTGGATTGAGTTTGAATGTCGCCGCGCATACAGACCCCAGACAATCATTAAACGGCGCCGAGGCAATGATTTCCAGCAGTTTCTGCTGCCGCAGCGGCACCCGGCGGATGGGCGATGAAAATCGCTCCACCGGCCGGCAAGGCGAGGCGCTCAGCCGCCTCGACCGTTGGCCGGGTCAACGCATTCGTAGACAGCCGCATAATCCGCCTCCGCGAGCCCTCCTTCGACCGCTCGGTCGAGGAGCCGCTCGAAGGCACGCAGTGTCCCGGTATCGATCCCCACTTCGGCGCCCGCCTTCCTGAACAAGCGCACGTCCTTCAGCAGGTGCTTCGTCGGGAAGTTCGGGTTGGCGAAATTGCGCTCGAGCATTCGTGAGAGTTTCTTGTCGTAGGTTGGCGCGTACAGCGCGCTCTCGCGCGCAATCGCCATGAAGGCATCGACGTCGACCTGCTCTTTTCGCACCAGAGCGAGGCTTTCGGAAAAGGCGATCGTCAGCGCGGCGATCAGCTGGTTCATTGCCAGCTTCACGCACGCGCCGGCCCCCACGGGTCCGATCCGTCGCACCGTGGGCCCGAATAGGGTCAGAACGTCCCGCCACTTCACGAACTGCTCCTCGGTGGCACCGACCATGAGGATCAGGTTGCCGCTTCTGGCCTCGGGTATGCTGCCCAGGACAGGGCTTTCGAAATACTCTCCGCCTCGTCGCGCCACGGCGTCCATCAGTTGCTTGCTCTCGCTCGGTGCGATGGTGGCCATCTGGATGACGGTCGTGCCCGCGAAGGACGGACCGCGCGCCTCCCCGACGCCAAGAAGCTCTGAGGTTGTCTGCGCATCGCTGAGCATGGTCACGACCGCTTGCGCTTCCTCGATGACCTCCGAGGGATGGGTACACAGGCGGGCACCTTCCGCGACCAGCGGCTCCGCCTTTGATTGGGTTCGGTTGTACGCAAGGACGGTATGCCCGCCCTGGATTAGCCGGGATGCCATTGGTCGTCCCATGAGCCCCGTTCCCATCACTCCAATTTTCATTGCCGCTCCTTGTGGTTGCCGGTGCTGACTTCCTCGGCCTCGCTCTCGCTCCGGCATCTCACTGCCTGCCGGCCAACGCGGCCTTTTTCCTACCGCCCCGCTTACCACATCAAAGATGGTGCTAACAGGGGCAAAGCGTGGTGGCGGCAAGTGCGGACATGCGAGGACGGCCGAACGGCGGGCGCCCGATCCGCGCGCCCGCCGCTGGCGTTGAAGGCTTTGGGTGCGGTCAGCCACGCGCCTCGAGAACGAGGTTGAACGGCGTCTCGGCCGCGCGGCGCACGCGGGCGAAGCCGCCCGAGGAGATCACTTCCGCGAGCCGCTTTTCTCCGGCCTGCGCACCGAGTGCGGTGCCGTTTTTCTGAGCGAGGGCCGTAGGCAGGCAGATCATCGTGGAACCGGCATAGAAAAGCCGACCGACCGGATTCAGGTTGTCCTGCAGTGCATCGCCCGCCATGGGTTCGACAATCATCCACGTACCGTCGGTTTTGAGCTGACTTCTCACATGCGCCGCCACACCCGCTGGATCACCCATATCGTGCAGCGCATCGAAGCAGGTCACGAGATCGTAGTCACCGCCGTTGAAATCCGCGGCTCCGGCCGTCTCGAAGCGTACGCGCTCTGCATCGAAGCCGTGCGCGTCGCGATGACCGTTCGCCGCGCTGATGGAATCGCCGTGGAAGTCGAAACCGACGAAGGTGGAGCGTGGAAACGCCTCGGCCATGATCAAGGTCGAGTGGCCGTGCCCACAGCCGATGTCCGCGACCGTAGCGCCTCGCTCGAGTTTCTCGATCACCCCGTCGAGCGCCGGCAGCCAGCTCTGGACGAGGTTATGCATATAACCCGGCCGGAAGAACTTGGCAACGGCGCAGAACATGCAGCTTGCCTGCTCGCCCCAGGCGACCCCCTGCCCGGTACGAAAGCTCTCCGCGACTTTCGGCTCGTTTTCGATGGTGCTCACCACATTCTCGAACCCGCCGATCATGTAGACGGGGCTCGCCGGGTCGGCGAACACCATCGCCTGCTCCGGCGGCAGCGTGAACCGGCCGTGCACAGGATCGTAGGTCAGGTAGTTGGAAGCCGCCTGTTGGGCGAGCCATTCCTGCAGGTAGCGCTCGGCGCATCCGGTCCGCGCGGCAAGCTCCGCCGCCGTCGCCGGCCCCTCATCGCGCAACGAGCGGTACAACCCGAGCCGATCGCCGAGCAGCACCAGCGCCACGCTGTAGGCACCGCCAAGATCCGCCATGATCTGGCCCATGAACGTGTCGAGCTTATCTTCATCCATTGCTTGTGTTGCTTGAGCGGCTTGCATGAGTTTCTCCCGAATAAGGCCGATAGAAGGCTCTGAAGCGGCATTGCGCCTGCAAAGCCATTGCACTCGTGGCTTGAAAGAGCCCTCAGTATGTTTTCGAGCCGTGGCGGGAGGAATGACCGATCAACCGGCATTCTTGCTCCAAATTCCGTAACTGAGCCCGTCTGCCTAGCCTTACGCGCCGGCGGCGTCGTTCGCGGGCCAACACGGGGAGACACCGGCGCTGGCGCGTTGGCGGCGCCACGCGGCCGGAGGCAAGCCAATCGCTCGCTTGAAGGCGCGGCTGAAGGCCGCCTCCGACTCGTAGCCGACCTTGAGTGCAATCGAGGCGAGCATTGCGTTGCTGTCCGTCAACAGCCGGGAAGCGAGCTGCATGCGCCAAGCCGTCAGATACTGCATCGGCGGCTGCTCGAGAAGCCGTACGAAGCGGTCGTGCAGTGCCGAGCGTGACAGCCCGACGCTCGCGGAGAGCCTCTCTAGCGTCCATGGAGCGCCCGGGCGCTCATGGAGTAGGCAAAGCGCGCGTCCGACGTAACGGTCCCGCAGCGCGGCAAGCCAGCCCGTCTGGTCCTCGGGGAGCGTCTCGAGGTGTCGGCGCAGCACATCAATGAACATCATCTCGCTCATGCGCTCGAGCGCCGCCTCGCCGCCCGGGCGTTTGGCACGGCACTCCGCCGCCGCCAGGCGGACGAACTGGCCGATCCAGCTCTCTTCGCCCAAACGGCGCGAAGGCGCGTGAATCATCCGCGGCAACGTGCCGAGCAACGGGTTGAAAGGCCCGCGGTCACAGCCCCAGAAGCCGCACAGCAGGGTAGTCGTGCTCGCGCTTTGCGAGTCATTTCCCGTAGGCGAGGCGCCCGCCTCGAGGAGCCGATCGCCTTCTTGGCGCAGCAGGAACGGCAGCTGCGGCGGCCGCCGTGCCAGGAAGTCGACGTCCGGCTCGGCACGCAGGCCCGGCACGCTCGACATCACGTGCGCATCGCCGTGTGGGAAAACGACGACGTCGCCCTCACTCAGGCGGATGGGCGGCCCATCCGTCGCGAGCCCGGCCCAGCACCCGCCCCTCAGTATCGCGTGGTATCCCATCAGGTGCTGAGCCTCGGGCATGATGAGCGGGGTCAGCACCTTGGCGTCGGGTGCTTCGCTCACCCAGCGTCCGCCGCAGTCCACATGGAAGAACAACGCACCGCGCAGCCGCACGCAGCGCAGAAGATCGGACAGCGCATCTTGGCTCATGGCGCACTCCGTTGTAGACCGACGGACCGTTAGGCTATTTCAGTATAAGCGCGCGCCGGTGACGCGCGGTGCCGACGCGCTTTCCAGTCGGCTCGGGAGGCAGGTCAACACTAACGCGCCTCCCGCGACCTTCACGCGCTCCGGGTTCTGGTACGCTAGAGCACCGGCGCGGCTCGGGCGCACCCACTAGACCGAAGCGGTCTTTCGGAGCGTTTCCGAGCAGGCCAACCACGCTGGATTGCGTAACGCCGCCTTTAGCCTGATCAGCACCACCTTCGATAGGGTGTAATGGAAGCCGAGAGCCGCACTTCGCAGACACGGCGCGGGCTGCGCCTGGCGCTCGGACCGCTCGTTGCCGGCGCGGCCGCGGCTGCGGCTCTCGCCGGCGATCTGCCGGCGGCGGCTTGCTGGACCGCGGCGATCACCGGGCTGTGCGCGAGCTGGTGGGTGCTCGAGCCAATCCCCATCCCGGCCACCTCGCTCATCCCGTTCGCGGCCTTTCCGTTTACTGGGGTGGTAGATCACGCTCGGATCGCCCAGGCCTACGGACACACCCTGATCCTCCTTTTGCTCGGCGGCTTCATGTTGTCCAAGGCGATCGAAAAGAGCCGCTTGCACCGCCGGCTGGCGCTCGGCATGGTGCGCGCGTGCGGCGGCGGTGGCGGTCGTCGGCTGGTCCTCGGGTTCATGCTCGCGAGCTGGGCCTGCAGCATGTGGATCTCGAACACCGCCACCACGTTGATGCTGCTGCCGGTCGCAATTGCCGTGCTCGAGAGTGCGGAGGCCCGGCCGACCGCGGTTCCGCTCCTGCTCGGCCTCGCCTACGCCGCCAACATCGGCGGCATGGCCACACCGATCGGCACGCCGCCGAATATCATCTTCATGGCCGTCTACGAGCAGACAACCGGCGCGGCGGTGAGCTTTCTGGAGTGGATGTCGATCGGTCTTCCCGCCGCTGCGGTGCTCCTGCCGATCGCGTGGCTCTGGCTGACCCGAAGTCTGGCCGCGGCACCGACCCTCACAATCCCGTACCCGGGACCGTGGCGCTCCCCCGAAGCGCGCGTATTGTTGGTTTTTGGCCTCACCGTCGCCGCCTGGATCTTTCGCACTGAGCCGTTCGGCGGCTGGAGCGGCCTATTCGGCGCCGAGACCACTTCGGACAGCACCGTGGCACTCGCGGCCGTGGTGGCATTGTTCCTGGTGCCGGACGGCGAAGGTGGGCAGCTTCTGGATTGGCAAACTGCGCGCACGATTCCTTGGGGGCTACTGCTTCTTTTCGGCGGCGGCATTGCAATCTCCGTCGCCTTCGAGGCCTCGGGGCTATCGAGCGCCCTCGGCAACGCCCTCGGCGCGCTCGCGGCCTGGCCCATCGTGGCGTTGACCCTGCTCGTGTGCCTCGCCGTCACGTTCATGACCGAGGTGAGCAGTAACACGGCGACCACCAACCTCCTCATGCCGGTGCTGGCGTCCGCCGCGCTAGCCGCCGGCCTCGCCCCCGAACGGCTCATGCTGCCGGCGGTACTGAGCGCAAGTTGCGCGTTCATGCTGCCGGTGGCCACGGCGCCGAACGCCATCGTCGTCGGCAGCGGCTACCTGCACACCGCCGACATGGCCCGCGAGGGCGTCGTGCTCAACCTTCTCGCCGCCGCGGCTCTCACCGCGGCGTGCACGCTGCTTTTATGAGCCGGCGTGTGCGAAACCCGGCCGGCACCGTGGCAATTGCGGTCTGGCGATGGACTCGTGCGGGTATGGGGCGCTGGCCCGCCTAATCGTTAACAGATCCTGATACTCATACTCCGAGCCGAGCGACGCCGGGGCGCGGCGGACGCCTTCCCACGGCTGGTGTTTGGGCGCGCCGACCGGTTAGAACGCGACCTCGACCGCCTTGCCAGCCTCGCGCGCCAAGCCGACCACCGCGGCGGCGACGGCGAGGTCCTGCAGACCGACGCCGGTGCCGTCGAAGAGAGTGATCTCATCGGACGAGCGGCGGCCGGGGTGGCCGCCGTTTATCACCGCGCCAATCTGGGTGATGTCAGCCTCACCCTTCAGACCCTGCCCGATTGCGTGCTGGGCCTCGCCGATTGAGACGGACTGGGCAACCTCGTCGGTGAATACGGTGGCGGCGGCGACGAGAGCGGCGTCAATCTCCTGCTTGCCCTTGGTGTCGGTGCCCATGGCAGCGATGTGAGTGCCGGGTTTGACATGACTCTTCATCAGGGTCGGCTTGAAGCTCGAGGTGATGGTGATGATGACGTCCGCCTCGGCGCCGAGCTCGTCGAGCTCGACCGACTCATAGGGCAGATCGAGTTCGGCGGCGGTGTCGGCGAGCCGTGGCAGCATCTCCTTGTGCAGATTCCAGCCGACCACCCGCTCAAAGCCACGCTGGCGGGCCGCGGCGCGCATCTGGAAGGCGGACTGGTGGCCGGCCCCAACCATACCGAGCACCTTGGCGTCCGGACGGGCGAGATGCTTGATCGAGACGGCGCTGGAGGCGGCAGTGCGGGCGGCGGTCAGGTAGTTGCCGCCGATGCAGGCCGTGGCCTTGCCGGTCTCGGGGTCGAACAGGAAGACCGTCGACTGGTGGTTGCCCCCGAGGCCGCGCTCGAGGTTGTGCGGCCAGTAGCCACCCGCCTTGACGCCGAGCACCTGGCCGGCGCGGTCGAAGCCGCCCTTGAAGCCATAGAGCGCGTCGGCATGGCCGATCGCCTCGCGAACCACGGGGAAGTTGTAGGCGTCGCCGCGGCCCATGGCCGCGAAGATCTTCTCCACCGCCTCGAAAGCGGCGTCGATGTCGAGCAGGCCGGGGCAGGCTTCTTCGGGAACGATGATCATGGCGGCCGTTCTCCAGGCTGTAGGCGCCCGTCTGCGCGCGCGTAAGCAGACGGATGAGTTACTCTTCCGACGCGGATTTACACGTTAACGTGATCGCAACGTTCGGCGGCGTGCGCCTCAGTAAACCTTGCCGCGGGCGCTGATCGGCCAGATCGACTCAACCTTGCCGTTGCGCACGCCGACATACCAATCGTGCACATTACAGGTCGGGTCGCAGTGGCTGGTGACGAGCTTGAGCTTCTCGTTGATCTTCAGCACGCCGTTCGGATCCTCGATGACGCCGTGCTCGTCGGAGCACTTGATGTACTTGACCTCGTCGCGTCCGTAGACGTACGGCATCCCTGAGTCGACCGACTGCGCCTTGAGCCCGGCGTCGCAGATCGCCTTGTCGGGCTTGGCGTGGCTCATCACGCTGGTCAGGATGAACAGCGAGTTCTCCCATTCGCCGTTGTCGATGCGGCGGCCCTCCTTGTCCAGAATGCGGCCGTAGTCACCGTCCATGAAGGCGTAGGAGCCGCACTGCAGCTCGTTGTAGACACCCGAGTTGCTCTCGAAGTAGTAACTGCCGGTGCCGCCGCCCGAGACCAGCTCCGGCTCGAGACCCTCCTTGTTCAGCGCCTCGACTGCGTCCTTCACCATGGCAATGGCGATGTCGAGCTTGGCCTTGCGGTCCTCGTACTTTTCGATGTGCTGCATCGCGCCCTGGTAGGCCTGGAGGCCGAGGAAGCGCAGGTTAGGCGCGGCGGCGGCGGCCTTGGCGATTTCGACCACCTCAGGCGTCGTGCTGACGCCGCAGCGGCCGGCGCCGCAGTCGATCTCGACGAAGACATCGAGGGTGGTGCCGTGCTTCTGCGCTGCCTTCGAGAGGTCGGCGATGTTCGCCACGTCGTCGACGCAGACGATGATCCGGCCGCCGTATTGCGGCAGGCGCGCGAGCCGGTCGATCTTGGCGAGGCCGCGCACCTGGTTCGAGACCAGGATGTCCTCGATGCCGGCACGGGCGAAGACCTCGGCCTCTGATACCTTCTGGCAGCAGACGCCAATCGCCCCACCCTTCTCCATCTGCAACTTCAG
Organism: Nitrococcus sp.; assembly: GCF_059432795.1. Taxonomy (NCBI): domain Bacteria; kingdom Pseudomonadati; phylum Pseudomonadota; class Gammaproteobacteria; order Chromatiales; family Ectothiorhodospiraceae; genus Nitrococcus; species Nitrococcus sp. Next base: position 26,459 of record NZ_JBXWZQ010000011.1, read on the forward strand.
CACGTCGACCGACTTGTGCATCTTGCCGTGCGCGCGGTGGCGCATGTTGTGCGCGCGGGCGTAGTCGCCCATCTTCTTGATGTTGCGATCGAGCGCGTCGAGATCGAGGATCAGGCAGGGCGTCTCGATGTCCTCGTAGGCCATGCCGATCGAGGCTGGAATGTCGTAGCCGACCTCATAATCGCCGATGTTCTCGTGCTTGGTCATTGCTTCCTCTTAATCACTGGAGCCAGGGCAGCTTGTCGAGATCGACGTTGCCACCGGTAATGATGACGCCGACGCGCTTGCCGGCGAAAGTATCGCGGTTCTTCAGGATGGTGGCCAGTGGCACCGCCGAGCTCGCCTCCATGACGATCTTCATGCACGCCCACGTCAGCCGCATGGCGTCGACGATCTCCGCCTCGCTCGCGGTCAGCACGTCGGTGACGTACTTGGAGACGAAGTGCCAGGTGCGCTCCTTGAGCGGCACTTTGAGGCCGTCGGCGACCGTGTTAGGCGCGTCGTAGGCGATGATCTTGCCCTGCTTGAACGACTGGTAGGCGTCGTCGGCCTGTTCGGGCTCGGCGGCGTAGATGCTCGTTTGTGGTGCGATCGTCGAGAGCGTAAGGCAGGTGCCCGAGATCATGCCGCCGCCGCCGATCGGGGCGATGATGGCGTCGAGCTCGCCGATATCCTCGACGATCTCCTTCGAGCAGGTAGCCTGGCCGGCGATCACCCGCTCGTCGTTGTAGGGATGGACGAAGTCCGCTCCGGTCTCCTCCTGGATCTTGGCGAAGGTCGCCTCGCGGCTCGAGGTGGAAGGCTCGCACTCGGTAATCAGCCCGCCGTAGCCGCGCACTGCGTCCTTCTTCGCCTGCGGCGCGGTGCGGGGCATCACGACGTGGCATGGGATGCCCCGTTGCCCGGCGGCGTAACTGAGCGCCAGCCCATGGTTGCCGCTCGAATGCGTGGCCACGCCTTTGTTCGCCGTCTCCTCCGGGAGGCCGAACACGGCATTGCTGGCGCCGCGCACCTTGAAAACGGCAGCCCTTTGAAAGTTCTCGCACTTGAAGAAGAGCTCGGCACCTGCGATCTCGTTAATGCGGCGAGAGGTCAGGATCGGCGTCCGGTGGATGTGCGGCTTCACGCGCTCGTGTGCGGTGAGCACGTCCTCCCAGGTCGGGATGTAGAGGTTCTCGGCAACCGCGGCCATGGTCAAGCCGCCTCGCTGCGGGCCGAGGCAGTGTCGCGGCAGCACTCCTGCGCCGTGGCGACGTCGGAGCGCACACCGGTCGCGCTCTCGTTACGCGTGTTGACGGCCTGTCGTAGCCGCTCGGGAATGTGGGTCCGGCCGGGGATGAAGACCGGGTTCTGGCTGGTCATTACGCACCTCCTTAATTTGTTCCGCTCCGTATAGCAGGGAGGCGCGGAGTTAACAACTTTTTCGTCGGGCCGTTTCGCCCGCCTGCGGCTCCCACCCATCCGGACGTGCCCGCTCAAGTGCAGCCGGCTCCTCGAACTACGGAGCCGCCACGCTCCGGTAACCCTATGAACGACGCGCAGTTGCGGAAAATGTGTAGCGCGAGGGTGGCAGAGTCGAATCCCATAATCAAACATCGCTGACCGGTTGGGATGTGCGACGTCCGTGCCGCGCCCTGCGGGCGCACTGCATGCGTCCCAATTCGCTCCAGGCGAATCTGTCGCGGCGAGTTCGCGCCGAACAGCAAGCATCGGGCATTGATGACACCCGCGAAGCGAGGCAAGGGCAAAAAACCAATGTAGCGAAAGTACCGCTTTCCGATCAATTTCGCGTTGCCGGCCTAGCGAATGGCCCGCTGCTACTCGTGAACGATCCGTTGAGCAGACCGGAAAAGGGCGATTATACTTCCCCTACTTTGGTTGCGTTTCTTTCGTCCGGCCACAAAGTGGCCCCAATCGCCCCTACCGCGGAGCGAAAAGGTCCGAGGGTTGACCAGCAACCACCAATCAGGTTTACTCTGGCCGGCCGTCGCTTCCGCGTGTGGAATGGCATCTGCCCATCGTAATCGATGTATTCACCGCTGTATTTGCGGTCATGAAAATGTCGCCGTAGGTGATACAAGAGTGGGGTCAGTGCAGGGGTGGAAGCGCGCGCTCCCCGCCACGCTGCAATCGCCGGGTACCGCGGGCCACATGGAGATTTCGGTTATCAGCCGCTGTTCGCCGGCCGCACAGCCGAGCCAGCCACCTCGATCCGCGCCGCGTCCGCTATCTACGGAGGGAAAATAATTGAGCCACACGAGATACAGCCCGGTCCGAACGCGCTTACAGCGCAGTATGTTAATGGTGCCGGCATCCCAGCCCAAGTTCATATCGAAAAGCGTTGATAGCGCCGCGGATTATGTGTGTCTCGATCTCGAGGACTCGATCGTCCCGGACGACAAGGCACAAGCGCGGAGCAACGCTATCGAGGCCCTGAACACCGTCGACTGGAAAGGCCGCAACAAAACCATGTCGGTGAGGATAAACGGCATCGACACCCACTATATGTACCGGGACGTGGTCGATCTGGTGGAGCAGGCGGGCGCCCATATCGATGTCCTGCTGGTACCCAAGGTCGGGGTTGCCGCCGACGTATACATGGTCGATGCCATGCTCACCCAGATCGAGGAGGCGATGAAGCTCGATCACCGGATCGGCATCGAGGCGCTCATCGAGACCGCGCTCGGACTGGCCAACGTGGATACCATCGCCACTTCGTCGCCGCGACTGGAGGCGATGCATTTCGGCCCCGCCGATCTGGCGGCGTCGCTGCGGGCCCGCACCATGGTTATCGGCGGTTTGAACGAGGACTACCCAGGCGACCAATGGCATTTCCACCTCTCACGGATGGTCAATGCCTGCCGCGCCTACGGCCTGCGCCCGATCGACGGGCCGTTTGGTGATTTCAGCGATCCGGACGCCTTCCTGGCGGCCGCCAAGCGGGCGGCCTCGCTCGGCTACGACGGCAAGTGGGCCATCCACCCCTCGCAGATCGCTGCGTGCAACGACGTTTTCTCGCCCTCTCCAGAGGAGGCGGACAAGGCGCGGCGGATCCTGGCGGCGCTGGATGAGGCGGCGGCGCAAGGCAAGGGCGCGGCGCAACTCGACGGCAAGATGATCGACATCGCCTCCGCCCGCATGGCGCGCAATATCGTCAACCAGGACGATCAAATCAAACTTCGCAACACGCCCTAAATATGGACATCCACGAACACCAGGCGAAAGATCTGCTCCGCAATTTCGGCGTTCCGGTGCCCAATGGCGCGGTGGCGTTTACACGGATACAGGCCATTGAGGTGGCGCAAGAGCTCGGCGGCGAGCGTTGGGCGGTCAAGGCCCAGATTCACGCTGGCGCGCGGGGCAAGGCGGGGGGCATCAAGCTGTGCGATTCCACCGAGGAAGTCGGCGCGGCCGCGGACGCCCTGCTGGGCAGCAACCTTGTCACCCTGCAAACCGGTCCCGCTGGCAAGAAGGTCACCCGGGTACTGGTCGAGCAGGCGCAGCCGAGCGGAACGGAGTTCTACATCGGCATCATCCTGGACCGCGCGCTCGAGCGTATCTGCGTGATCGGCTCGGCCGCTGGCGGCATGGAGGTCGAATCGAACACGGAAGGCGTGGTCATGGAGACCGTGGACCCGGCGGTGGGTATCACGTCCTTCCAGGCCAATCGCCTCGGCTTCTGCCTGGGGCTGGCGCCGCCCGTGGTGCGGCAGGTCGCCCGGGCGATCACGGGCGCTTACCGCGCATTTCGTGACCTCGACGCCACCCTGGTGGAAATCAACCCGCTGATGGTCACCGCGGACGGAAAAGTGCTGGCGCTGGATGCGAAAATGTCTTTCGACAGCAACGCCCTGTTCCGTCATCCGCAAATCAACGAGCTGACGGATGTCACCCAGGGCGACCCGCGCGAGGCGCAGGCGGCGCAGCAGGGGCTAAGCTATATCGGACTCGAGGGTAATATCGGCTGCATCGTCAACGGCGCCGGCCTGGCCATGGCGACCATGGACTTGATCAAGAAAGCCGGCGGCGAGCCCGCGAACTTTTTGGACATCGGCGGCGGAGCGTCGCCCGAGCGGGTCGCCAATGCCTTCCGATTGATTGTCTCGGATACGCAAGTGCGCGCCATCCTCGTTAACATTTTCGCCGGCATCAACCGCTGCGACTGGGTCGCCAGCGGCATCGTCCAGGCGGTGCAGGACGTCGGGTTGAGGGTGCCGCTGGTGGTCCGGCTCGCCGGCACCAACCTGGCCGAGGGCCTGCGCATCCTGCAGGAAAGCGGTCTGCCGATCAAAAGCTGCGCGGATCTGAGCGAAGCGGCGGAAGAAGCGGTGAAAACACTGTCATGAGTATCCTCATCGACGAAACTACTAAAGTCCTGATTCAGGGATTCACCGGCGACAAGGGCACCTTCCATGCCCAGGAAGCGATGCGCTACGGCACCCAGGTGGTTGGCGGCATTACGCCCGGCAAGGGGGGGATGGCGCACCTCGGGCTCCCGGTATTCAACACCGTGCGGGAGGCGGTGCAGGCGACCGGCGCCACCGCGAGCATGATCTTCGTCCCGGCACCTTATTGTGCCGACGCGGTGATGGAGGCGGCCGAGGCCGGATTGCGTCTCAGCGTTGTCATCACCGAAGGAATTCCTGTAGGTGACATGGTGCGGGCCAAACGCTACCTCGCCAGTTTTCCGGCCGAGGAGCGCCTGTGCATGATCGGTCCCAATTGCGCCGGTGTGATCAGCGTCGGCAAGGCCATGCTGGGTATCATGACCGGCGACATTTACACGCGGGGGAGCATTGGCCTCGTCGCCCGCTCCGGCACGCTCGGCTATGAGGCGGCGGCCCAGCTTGCGCAGCACGGCCTCGGCGTGACGACCAGTGCCGGCATCGGAGGCGATCCCATAATCGGCAGCTCGTTCGTCGAGGTCCTCAAGCTCTTCGAGCAGGACAACGAGACCGAGGCGGTGATGATGATCGGGGAGATCGGCGGGCCGCAGGAGGCGGAGGCGGCGCGCTGGATCAAGGAAAACTCGCGCAAGCCGGTGGTCGGGTTCATCGCGGGAGTTACGGCCCCACCCGGCCGGCGCATGGGCCACGCCGGCGCGATCATTTCCGGCGACGCCGACACCGCCGCTGCCAAGGCGGAGATCCTACGCAGCTGCGGAATAACCGTCGCCGACAGCCCCGCTGAACTGGGCTCGACGATGGCCAGTGTGCTCGCCAATCGGTAGCAGGATCGTATCCGACCCGGAATGCGTAGTCCGCGATGACGCCTACCTACCTGCGCGCGTGGTGCGCAACGCGGGGAGGCGCTCCGCAGAGGTTGTTTACTGCAGAGAACGACTACGTCGTTCGGTTTGGTGCCCTGGTGATCTGCCCCTGGTCGATTCGGATTGCACAGACCCTTTTAGAGACCGCACCATGTAGGCGCCCGGGATGCTGCAATCGACCCCAATGCCGATTTACCTCCTTGGAGAATGGGCAGGTCTCGGATAAATACTGAACGGCTTCACATTGTGGCCGCCGCATCCTGGGAGGCTGGCGGCCTGATTGCAGTGGCTGAGACGGCGACAGCTACAAGCCTTACCCTCACCCAAGCGCCCGCATCACAGCCGGCGGTTCGCGGTCAATCAGATTGAGTAGCACCCGTGCCGGCCCGTGGGGAACACGATCTCCACGTTCCCAGTGGCGTAGCGTCGCTACGGAGACGCCGAAGCGCGCCGCAAACTGCTCCTGTGTCATACCGAGGCGCCAGCGCAGCGCCATCACGTCCACCGGTTCCGGCCGGTAGATGCGGGCGTGCCTTTTGCCGCCCTTGGCGTGGTCGCTGGCCTCTTCCAGGCCGGTCTTGATGCTATCGAATCCGCTACCCATGAGAGAATCACCTCTTGATCCAAGCCAGTACCAGCATCTGCACCAGCTTGGACAGTTCATTGCGCTCGGCCTTGCTCAGGTTGGCCCGCTCGTGCTTGCCGAACAGGGTCAGCAGGTACAGCGCGGCATAGCCTCGCTGTGGAAGTAGTAGATGACGCGGACTCCGCCACTCTTGCCTCGTCCACCTCGGACGCCACCGGAGCTTGTGCACCCCGCCGGTACCTTCCATCAGGTCACCCACCCTCGGGTGCGCGGCGAGGTAGTCCATGACGTCCCGGCGCTCCTGATCGCTCAGCAGCTTCTCCGCCCAGCGGATGAACTCCGGGACTTCGGCAATGGTCATCATAATCTTGAAGTTATATCCAATGGATTAGTTCCGCGCCAGACCGCATGTCGTCAGATCCGGGTTCATGGGCACGACCGCTGACGCCAGCCGCCACGCGGGAGATGCCGCAGCCAATAGATAATCTGCTTTCCTCCCCCGTTCCCCGAGTTTGCACGTTCGCACTGGTCCGAAATCCGCCAGCGGCTTGCCGATGGCACCTATCGACCTCAACCGGTGCGGCGGGTCTCGATCTCCAAGCCCGGCGGGGGCGAGCGGTTGCTGGGCACCCCCACGGTCATCGACCGGTTGATCCAGCAGGCCATCGCACAAGTGCTCACGCCGATCTTCGATCCGCATTTCAGCGAATCGAGCTTCGGGTTGCGAGCTACCTCCTTGTAGCCTGCCTTCCAGGCCAGCCTTTGGCTGTCCCAAATCGCTCCCGACGATTTGGTCCGACCGGGACGCTCCGCCCACGGAGCGCTCCGGCAGGTACAAGGCCAGATCAGGGCCGGCTACCGTGTCGCCGTCGATCTGGATTTGGCGAAGTTCTTCGACAACGTCCAGCACGACGTCCTGATGGCCCGCGTGGCCCGAAAGGTGAGCGACAAGCGGCTGCTGGCACTGATCGGCCGCTACCTGCGGGCAGATGTCCTGGTCGGCGAGCGCATCCAGACCACGGCGATGGGTACGCCCCAAGGCGGACCACTCTCGCCGTTGCTCGCCAACATCCTGTTGGATGATCTCGATCGTGAACTGGAGCGGCGAGGGCACCGGTTCGCCCGCTACGCGGACGATCTGCTGATCCTCGTCAAGACTCCCAGAGCCGGCGAACGGGTCATGGACAGCGTCACCCGCTTCCTGACCCGCAAGCTTAAACTGGTGGTCAACGAGCACAAGAGCCGCGTGGCGAGGACCAATGACTGTACGTTCCTCGGGTTTAGCTTCCGGGGAACGAAGCTGCGCTGGTCGGAGCAAGCCTTCAGGGACTTCAAGCACACCGTTCGGCGTTTGACCGGGCGGAGCTGGGGTGTCTCCATGGCCTACCGGCTCGTCAGGCTCGCCCAGTACGTGAGAGGCTGGATGGGCTATTTCGGCATCTCGGAGCACTACCGACCGATCCCAGAGCTCGAGGCATGGCTGCGATGCCGGGTGCGGATGTGCTACTGGAAGCAGTGGCGCAAAACCCGCACCAAGGTTCGCCACCTGCTGGCGCTGGGCACGGGCAAGCGCCAGGCGATCCTCACGGCGCTCAGCTCCAAGGGCTATTGGCACCTGTCGAGGACGCTGGCGACACAGACCGGGATGACCAATGAGTGGCTGAAACGCCAAGGGCTGATCGGCGTCCGCAATTTGTGGATGAAAGCCCATGGCTATGCCTGATCTTCTCGTGTGCTTCCTACTCGTGAACCGCCCTGTGCGGATCCGCATGCAGGGTGGTGTGGGGACTGGGGGTTAAAAGCCCCCGGTTACCCGATTATGTCTTAATCCTGAATCCGTGACAGCGACGCCCTGATGATACACAAGCTATTGAATGATCGGTATTATTGGGCGCATCACTCATCACCCGACTGGTGACTGCATGGAGCCCGCCCGGTTTCACATCCGCCAGAGCCAGCGGCTGATCACTGGCCAGGCCGGTCTGGTGCTCGCTGGCCAGGCCCTGGCGCGCT